>CALGNY010000047.1 GCA_937958375.1 uncultured Bacillaceae bacterium | reverse complement strand
AACGTGTTTGGGCAGCGAAGAGTGTGAAGGTCGCACGGAATGGTTATTGGATTTCTATGTTCATTGCCATTTTATTAGCTGCGTTGGTTGTGGCGATCGGTGTCTTTAGTCGATATGGTTTGGAAATTCAAAATGTTGATCCGGCACTCATTTATTATGGAGTTGTTGGAGAGTTATTTCCGTTTTCATTCGTGGTTGTGATGATTGTGGTGTTATTGGCAACGGTAATTTCTACTGCCGACTCATTCTTTATCGCGGGATCTTCGTCTATCGTAAATGACATCATCAGACCAAACGTCAAACAGGCTGATAACCGGAAAATGTTATTTTACAGCAGGTTGTCCGTTTTGATGGTTTCTGTCATTGCTTTGGTGGCTGCCTTGGCAATCCCGGGATTGGTTAACCTAATGGTAACGGGTACGGCGATGTCGGTATCCGGATTATTGGCACCCGTGCTCTTTGGGATGTTCTGGAAAAGAGTAACGAGAGCCGCTGGAATTGCGTCCATGTGGGGAGGTCTAATCGCGGCGGTCGTTTGGCAAGTATTGGGTCACCCATTTGGTTTGCATCCGATTTTTATCGGGTTGCCATTGTCTATTGCGATCTTGTTGATTGTTACGCTTTTTACAACAAATAATCATTCAGAAGTTAAATTAAGTTCTTAATCCTTAAGTGCTCGATCGTTTGTCCACTTATTTGAATCCATTCGTATTTAAATGAAGATAAACCACTTGTTTGTGCACTTATTTTGAGAGCTTACGAAATAAGTGCACATAACTGGTCTTATTGTTCACTTATTATGAAAAAGATTAAAATAAGTACACATAACTCTCTCTTTTGTTGACTTCATTTACAAAATCTTTAATAAGTGAAGATACTTATTTCGCTTGTTTACTTGTACAATCGTAACTTCAATTAAGTCGAGATAAACATCTTTCCTGAGTTGCGGGCAGATACATAGGAGGTGAAGCTGATGGAGTTTTCTGAAGATGGTTATACGATTCGATTAAATGAAATCGAGATTGAATTGTTGCGGAAAGAATTTCTCTTACTTAAATTCCTGTACACAAACAATGGGCGGACATTTTCGCGTGAGGAGCTGTTGGATGTGATTTGGCCGCATGAATTTCCGACAGACCGTACAGTGGATGATCATATTTATCGACTGAGAAAGAAACTGAATTCGCTTCAAGACGACATAACCATCAAAACGATCAAGGGTCTTGGATACCGTTTGGAAGTGAAAGAACGGGTTGATGAAACGCCAACATCGGTTCCGAAAGAGATTGAAAAGCAAGCGAATGAGCTGTTTGACACCTATTATAAATATGGCCAAGGAAAAGCGTTAAGAGAGCTCCTTACGAATAAAGTGCTTGGTTTGGCTCTGAATGAGAAACAAGAAACGGTATTGCTCTGGTTGAATAGTGACTTCAAGGCTTTGCTTAAACGACTTGCTGATACAAAAAACGCTATTGTCCCATTATTGCTTTACGGGTTTGTGGAATCAGATACAGAAAAGGTGATTGATGCGCACAAACGAGTTCTTGATGAGGGTAGGTTAGATGAAAAAGAACGAATGGATATTTCCTGTTTCAGTCTGTCGTTATGGTATATGAAGTTCGGGCGTCCAGAAACTTCATTGCAGCTCGTACAACAGGAAATCGATGGAATTAGAGACATCCATCACGGTTTTTTCCCATTTTTAAATGTAATGAAGTCGGCCATTCTGTTCTACCAAAATAAATTGGATGAAGCCAAGCGGTCGATTGAAAATACGGAGATTCTTTTGCGTCAGTTGCCTTACTTACGTGAAACAAGTGCTTTACGCGTATTGCAAGGGCTGTTGTTGATTCGTGATGGAGACGAAAAAGCAGGTCGGGAGAAGATTGAAGAAGGCAGGGGTTTGATTCGCCAATCCGGTCATACGTATTATTTGTTATTTATTTATCAATTGCTGAAGCTCTTATTGCCTAACTCGGGTGCAAGCAAAGAAACGATCCAATTCTATGATCAGGCAGCGGAACGATACATGGAGGAAACGGAGCTTGAACAATTAAAACCGAAAATTGAATCTCAGCTAATTTCGCTCATTTGATATTCCTCTGACATTCATCACTTATCCTTATCGATAGGAGAGTGATGAGATGAAAAATCAATCTGTTGAGAAATTATCTATTTGGCAAAATAAAACCTTTCTCATATTATTCAGTTCGTACTCGATTTCTACGCTTGGCCGATTTTTTGATATGCTCGCTGTCATGTTGATGTTCAGTTATGTGTGGCAGGCTGAGCCGTGGTTGATTTCAATGATTCCCGTTGCTTATGCTGTCCCATATGCATTGTTCAGCCAATTTTCCGGTATTTTTGTGGATCGGGGTAAAAAAGTGAAAATTATGCTGACTGCGGATCTGTTGACGGCTGTCTGTACGATCGCAATGATTTTCACCTTTAATCCTTGGGTGATGCTTGGGATCATCTTTGTGCGTGCGACCATTTCCACCGTACATTTTCCTGCTCAGCAAGCCCTTGTAAAGCAAGTTGTACATGAAGACTTGTTGATGAAGGCGGTGACGCTGAATGGAACGGTCAATCAATTGTCCAAAGTGATTGGTCCGTTTGTCGGTGCATCGATTGCTGCCGCATTTTCTCCACGAGTGAGTTTTGCCATCTATGCGGTTTTCTTATTGATTTCAGTGGGGGTTCTTCTGCTCGTTCGCCATATTGATCGGGAGGATTCCAATAGGTTTCTGGAGAATGGGGATGTGGAGCCAGAAACCTATTGGAAGAGTTGGCGAGGTAACTGGCGCTCAATCTTCCAATCGAAAGCATTATGGGTCAGTTTTTCATTTTCGTTGATTGCGTTTTTGGCCATTCAACTGATCGATGCTCAATTTGTCGTTTTGACGCGAGAGCTTTTCCCTCATCATCCGTCGATTTTCGGATGGCTGATTTCGGTTGTAGGTTTGGGTGCGGTTACCATTCTGTTGTTTTTGAATCGGTTAACGGAAATTAAACGCTACGGCCTGTTCCTCGGGAGTGCAGTTTTTCTGATCGGAAGCGGAATTTTCGCAATGGGAATGATGTGGATGGATACAGAAATATGGATGATCCTTCTGGCAGGATTAATCATTGGGGTGGGAACCGGAATATTCAGTGTCGTTTTTAGCTATATCCTTCAGGTAGAAAGTCCTGAAGGGAAGGTCGGTCAATTGTCTGGCATGTATGAATCGCTTACCGGCATCATTTTAATCGTCGCTCCAGTCACAGGTGGTCTACTAGTTCAGCTCTTTGGCGTATTCACGATTTTCCAAGTCGTCGGAGCGGTGACATTCGGGATTGGACTGATTGGCTTAGTCTTTCAGAGATGGTTGTGGGGGAGTCGGCGAAGAGGGAAAGAAAAATCGGTTAAAGTGGCTCAATAATAATTATCGTCACT
>CALGNY010000046.1 GCA_937958375.1 uncultured Bacillaceae bacterium | reverse complement strand
GTATAGAGCCCGGCTAGAGGACTTTACAGCTTGGAATCTACTCCGTTCGGGGGTATAGAACTCCGCTAGAGGACAGTCCGGATTGGAATTCACTCCATTCGGGAGTATAGAACCTGATCCAAGTGGTTTTGGTTTTCAATACTATCTACAGGCCTATTCGTAGTAAGACCAACGCATCTTTCCTTTCCGGGTAAAGTTTTGGTTTAGGACTCGTGAAATGGTCTTTAAAGAGACTGTACCTCCGCACCAGTCACCTATCGTAGAAACCGTAACTTTTTTCTCAGGAAACAAAAGTTGAAATTCTTTAATTGAACTAGTAATTACGGTGGACACTTGCTCAGTCCAATTACAATAGGCGCAATAATATTTTCTCCCTTTCAACTCTACTTCCATCAACCCACACCCACCACAAGCGATACCCTTCCTGATCTCATCATACGTATACTCCGGCCGCTTTTGATAAGGTGATTTCTCCAGATGTAATTCCACCAGTTTTTCTGCAAGCCGGTGATGATTTTGACTTAAACGGGAAGTGATTTCATGTAACAGCCGCAAGTGTTGGTTCAATTGTGTTGGCAAGATGATGGTTGGGTTTTTGTCGGCGTGGTAGAGGGTGAATTCTGGGTTGATAAACACGATGTGAAACTGAATGGGGAGATTGAAGCCAAGCTTACGGAGTAACTGTGTAAGCATTGGGGCTGATCGGCCGATTTGATGTAGTGGGTTCATGATTTCTTGGTGTGGGTACTTCATAAATTTTTCTTGCTCGAAGAAAAATTCGCCTTGATAATTCTTCACTTCATACACGAATATCTTTTCTTTCGTGATCAGCAGGGTGTCAATTTGGAAGACGGTGCCGCTATATTCAAGCAGTAAATCGTGCAGCTGGATGTGATCGCATTCGAGGCCGCCCAGCAGGTGATCGAATTGTTGCTCACCTTCATAACCTTTTTGTAAGTGTACATAGTTTTTTCGGTCTTGTGGTGGTAGGGTCATTCGGTTGTGCAGTGAATCTAACATTCGCAATTCTGCAGTCATTTCACGTGGTTTCATGATCATTCGCATTCCTCATTTCTATTTTAAATTGATTATATAGAATTCGGCTGCCGAGAGCGAATGCCTTTAATTCGGTTATCTTGCCAGTAAATCGAGCCTAAAGCGACCGGAAAATTCAATTACGACTAGACACTAATTCGATTTTCCCCAAAAACAAAACTGCCTCTCCCAAAAAAGGAAAGACAGTCAAAGGTTAAGTATTGAATTAGCAATCTGCGGGTTCGCCAACTCTTCCATCAGCTTTGAATGAGGATCCGCATCCGCAAGATACGATTGCGTTCGGGTTGTCGATGGTGAAGCCGCCGCCCATCATGTTTTGTTTATAGTCGATGGTTGTGTTTTCAACGATTGGGTGGTCCATTTTTGCGATGACGACTGGGATGTCATTTTCGATGAAATGATCGTCCGTTTCTTCGATTTCATAATCGAAACCTAATTTGTAGGATAGGCCGCTGCATCCACCGCCTTTTACACCGAAACGCAATAGGACTTGTTCGGCAGTTTCCTCTTTCAGCATTTCCTGAATTTGTAGTTTCGCTTGATCCGTAATTGTGATGGACATCTCAACTACCTCCCTTAATCATTATTATACCGAGCAGGTGATTCGGATTCAATTCCCCTGCAATTTTTTATATGAAAAATTCTCCTTCAGCTACTTTTTCAGCAGGGCCTCGCATGATGACCCGTCGATCGTTCGTCACAGTGATGAACAAATCGCCACCTTCCAAGTGGACGGTGACTTCTTCGCCGACCTGGGAAAAGCCGTTCAATACGCTTGCGACAACAGCTGCACAGGCACCGGTTCCGCAGGCTTGTGTAATCCCCGAACCTCGTTCCCATACGCGAAAATTCATTTCCGTGGCATTCACTTTCTCCACGAATTCAACGTTGACGGCTTCGGGAAAACGGGGGTCCTTTTCGATCACAGGTCCTAGCGTTTCCAGTGGGCTCTCTCCAATATCATCGACGAAAAAAACCGCGTGCGGGTTTCCCATCGATACGGCTGTCACCTTCAATTCGGTACTATCGACCAAGAATGTTTCATCGACTACCTGGCTTTCCGGGTCGCGCCCTTCAACAACCATTGGAATATCTTTTCGTTTCAAGTGGGCTGCTCCCATATCAATGGAAACCTGATTGACAACCCCATCATCAGGAAAAACTTCCGCCCGTACGACACCAGAAAGCGTTTCGATTCCGAATTGTTCCCGCTCAACGATACCCAGTTCATACGCCCATTTGGCGATACAGCGCAAACCGTTGCCACAATTTTTCGCTTCTGAACCATCTTTATTAAAAATCCGCATGCGAACATCGGCCGCATCCGATGGCAACATCAAAATCAAGCCATCCGAACCGATGCCGAAATTCACATCCGATACTTTTTTCGCAATTTCCGGTAATTGAGCATTATCCAACTGATTCTCAAAACCGTTGACGTAAATATAACTGTTCCCTAATCCATGCAATTTCGCAAATGGGATATTCATGCGCGTTTCCCCTCATCTATCTTAGAATAAAGGATTTTCTTCTAAATGTTTATACACTTTGTCAACCAACTCATCCGGTTCGTCAGCCATCACAGCTTCCCCGTTGACGATCGCAAACATGAACGAAGCACAGATGCCACAGTGACTTGTGCACCCATATTCAATTACATCCAGGTTTGGATCTTGTTCGAGTTTTTCAAATGCTTCCTGTGATCCGCTCGCTAAGTTGTTGACACAAAACTCGATGATCGGATTCATTTTTCTTCCTACACTCCTCAAAGTTTAGATCTCTTTATCCGACTAGCATAACATTTATTGTCTTCAAGCTTAAGCAGATGGCTCAAAACCACGTTCTTCCAGTGCTTTGTAAACCTTTTTCAAGCGAGGGTCTCCTTCACCGACCACTTCATCATCGATAAAGACGACTGGATAAATCAAATCTTCTTCCACCACTTTTTTCGCAAAGCTTTCGTATGGCTCTTGTTGAGGTGGATTGAAAATATCGACGTACGTATAGGAAATGCCTTCTTCACCAAATTTTCGTGAGATCGCCGCCTGTAACCAGTCATACTGTTCTTTGGAACTTGGTAAATTCACACAGCTTGCACAAAGAACCTCTGCACCGTAAACAATGACTTCTGCTTGCTTACTCATTATTATTTTCCCCCTATTTAACGTTTCCTAGTTTTCATTTTAGCGAATATGAGGTAAAATAGAAAATGATAACGATTATCATTCGCAAAGATTGAGCTTTGGGTCGTTATGAGCGACTCAATAGATTTTAGTGAAAAAACCATTTATACTACTACTTATGAAGGGGGAAGATTAACGATGTTCGATCAAGTCCAAGAAGTCGTAGGTAAACTGCGCCCATTTCTATTGCGTGATGGTGGAGATGTAGAGTTAGTCGATGTTGATGACGATGGAATCGTACTTCTTCGCTTAAAAGGTGCATGCGGGAACTGCCCAAGCTCTGCGATTACGTTGAAAGCAGGGATTGAGCGTGCGTTGGTCGCTGAAGTACCTGGTGTTACTGAAGTAGAACAAATTTTTTAATACATCATTCACGTACACGTACGGAGTAGCCAGCTGATTTTCAAGCTGGCTTTAATTTTTGT
>CALGNY010000045.1 GCA_937958375.1 uncultured Bacillaceae bacterium | reverse complement strand
CCGCAAAATCAAGGATCTAACTCAATCGAAGAGCGTTCTCACTGGAGTTATCAACAAACCCGAGGATCTAACTCAATCGAGCGGGCAGTTACAACCACAAAAAACACTAAATGAATCGACACGATATTTCACAGAGAAAACACCAATATTCCCAATGTGAATTCTGTCACAAAGTTGTTTCATTTTCGGCTCTAAAATGAATTGACTTCTAGGGGGTGCTATTGTATGCTAATTTAGTGTGGAATGATAAGGCTTTCAGGTGAAAAAGGTTGTCAGAATTACTGATTTTTTGCAGCAATCTGGCGGCTCCGGGAAACTGAACAAACCACAAAATAAGACAGATTTTGCATCATTCCTTATTGTGAAAAACAGCAAGCAATAGCTGCATACAGAACAGACTCGACTGGGCAGGTATGTCTATGAATGGGAAAGCATTTCGTGGAATTGCCGTAACCACGACAATTTTAAGTTATTTGTCGGGTTCTACGATTGTAGGTATTCTGATTGGGCGCTGGGCCGACCAGTACTTTCAAACGAGCCCGTTGTTTTTGATCATCGGGTTATTGATCGGCTTGGCCGCAGGTGTCTATGGGATGATCTACCTCGTCAATCAACTAATGGGGGACAATCATCGTGAATGACTATCAGAACATGGTGAATCGCCAGCGCAAATGGATGCTTTACTTATTGGCCATATCCGTACTCGGTTGGGGCTTTACCGATTACCAAGTCATATTCCAAAGCTTGATTCTAGGACAGACAGTTGGTTTTTTTAATCTGTTCTTATTGCAAAAAAAGACGGATGTCATTGGAGAGAAAGCCGCCGCGAACCAAATGGCGAGATCCTTTGGCAGTTTGTCGAGATTTGCATCAGCAGCCCTTGTTGTCGTTATCGTTCTTCGTTTTCCTGAGCATTTCCACATCATTGCAGCCGTTTTGGGTTTAATGACACCATACTTAGTCATTATGATAGATTTTATTTTCCATAAAAGTAGCAAGACTACCAGTACGAAAAGGGGTGAATGATTTTGGATCACGGTGCACCTATATATGAAGATCTCTTTGGGATCAGTTGGCTCGATTTTAACCTATCCAACGTGATGATGGTCCTCGTAACCTCATTGATTGTATTCATTATTGCAGTCATCGGAAGTCGGAAGCTTCAGCGTAAGCCGAGTGGATTCCAGAACTTTATGGAATGGATTGTCGACTTCGTGCGAGGCATGGTCAGCAGTACGATGGATTGGAAAACCGGGAAGCAGTTTTTGCCGCTCGGGCTGACATTGTTATTTTACATCTTTATAGGTAACTTATTAGGTATTATGTTCATGGTCGTGTATGACGGGGACTTATGGTGGAAATCACCTACAGCTGACCCGAGCATCACATTGACTCTTGCCGTAATGGTAGTAGCATTAACCCATTACTACGGCGTTAAAGTAAAAGGTGGAGGCGGATATCTGAAAGATTACTTCCAACCTGTTCCACTGTTGTTCCCACTGAAAATCATCGAGGAGTTTGCGAACACGTTGACACTCGGTATGCGTCTTTACGGGAACATTTTCGCTGGGGAAGTATTGCTGACATTATTGGTCGGTTTGATGGCTTCCGGATTCTTTGGTTTCATTGGAGGGATTGTGCCAACACTTGCTTGGCAAGGATTCAAACTCTTCATTGGTGCCATCCAGGCGTTTATCTTCGTTATGTTAACAATGGTTTATATGTCACACAAAGTGAACAGTGACCATTAATTCATAAAAAACTAAAATACTTTTTATATCCAAGAGGAGGAATTTTCAATGACAGGAGCAGTAGCAGCTGCAATTGCAGTAGGTTTAGCGGCATTAGGTGCTGGTATCGGTAACGGTTTGATCGTATCTCGTACAGTAGAGGGTATTTCTCGTCAGCCAGAATTGCGTGGTGCCCTACAAACAACTATGTTTATCGGGGTTGCGTTGGTTGAGGCGGTTCCAATTATCGCCGTTGTAATTGCCTTTATGGTTATGTAGTGAGGTTTTAGAACCACTTGAAATGATGGCGGAGTGTTCCATACAGTAGCTTCGCCATTCCTTTATACGAGAAAAATCAAATTCTGATCATGTGAAAAAAGCGATGTTTCGCCTTCGAACTTAGGCTCACGCCTGAAGTTTTTTCCATGTTTAGCCTTGATTACGATGAGGCGAAAGGAGTGAAAGCCGTGCTAGACCAAGCATTAATCATCGGTGCATCCGATGGGTTACTTTTCGGAGATATGATCATCCAATTGATTACGTTCATTATTCTATTGGCGTTGATCACCAAGTTCGCTTGGAAACCATTGATGAATGTCATGCAAGAGCGTGAACAACATATTGCAACTGAAATAGATCAAGCAGAACAGAGCAACCAAGAAGCACAACGGCTCATGAAAGAAGCGAATGACGAGCTGAAAAGCACACGTCAAAACGCGCAACAAATCATTGATGAAGCGAAAGACACAGCGAAAAGTCAACAAGCTGAGTTGCTTCAGCAAGCAAGAGAAGAGGCCGCACGTATCAAAGAAAACGCCCGTCTTGAAATCGAGCAAGAGAAAGACAAGGCGATCCAAGCCCTACAAACACAAGTGGGTAGCTTATCTGTTCAAATCGCCAGCAAAGTGATTGAAAAAGAACTTTCTGAAGATGAACAAGAGAAGCTGATCAACGATTACTTGGATAAAGTAGGCGAAGACAATGAGTAATTTGACGGTAGCCAAACGATATGCGGTAGCTCTTTATGAATTAGGGAACGAAAAAGATTCCCTCGACACATTTGAAAAAGAATTGAATGTGGTGAAGGACGTTTACGTCAACGAACCAGCATTCAGCACATATATGGATAACCCACGAATCTCAACAGAGAACAAGAAAAACTTTATCCGCGAATCGTTTAAAGGTCTTACCAATGACCTGATGAACACACTTCTGTTATTAGTCGACAGAAGCCGTGTGGACATCATTCCGGATATGGTTCGTTCGTTCGTGGATATGAAAAATGAAGCAAGTGGCATTGCAGAAGCAGATGTTTATTCCGTCCGTGAACTCTCAAAGAAAGAATTGAAACAAGTTGAGAAAACATTCACGAAACGACTGAACATCAACACCCTTCGTTTGAACAATATCGTCGACCCTTCATTGCTCGGTGGCATTCGTGTCCAAATCGGCAATAAAATTTACGACGGCACACTTGCGACACAGTTGAAACGGTTAGAGCAGAATCTTACATCTGCCAACAAGTAAAGATAGGGGTGAAATGGATGAGCATCAAAGCTGAAGAAATCAGTGCGCTGATTAAACAGCAAATCGAAAATTATGATTCTGAGATCGAAGTAAACGATGTCGGTACAGTCATCGAAGTCGGTGACGGGATCGCTCGTGTACATGGTCTAGATGATGTAATGGCTGGAGAGCTCGTTGAATTTTCCAATGGCGTTATGGGGATGACCCAGAACCTTGAGGAAAACAACGTCGGGATCGTTATTCTCGGGCCATTTACAGATATCCGTGAAGGTGATGAAGTTCGCCGTACCGGACGTATTATGCAAGTACCAGTAGGAGAAGAATTACTAGGTCGCGTTGTGAATCCATTAGGTCAACCCATTGATGGGTTAGGTTCAATCGAAACGACGAAAACTCGCCCGATTGAAAGTGCGGCACCAGGTGTTATGGACCGTAAATCGGTTGATGAACCACTTCAAACAGGAATCAAAGTCATTGACTCAATGGTTCCGATTGGCCGTGGACAGCGTGAATTGATCATTGGTGACCGCCAAACAGGTAAAACAGCGATCGCCCTTGACACAATCATTAACCAAAAAGACGAAGATGTCATCTGTATTTATGTAGCGATTGGACAGAAAGAATCTACCGTTCGTGGTGTTGTGGAAACATTCCGTCAGCACGGCGCGCTAGATTACACAATCGTCGTCAATGCAGGTGCTTCTGACCCAGCGCCACTTCTATACCTTGCACCATATGCAGGTGTATCCATGGGTGAAGAATTCATGTACAACGGAAAACACGTATTGGTCGTCTATGATGACTTGTCCAAACAAGCGACGGCTTACCGTGAACTTTCCTTGCTACTACGTCGTCCACCAGGTCGTGAAGCTTTCCCAGGGGACGTATTCTACTTGCACTCTCGCTTACTTGAGCGTGCAGCAAAACTTAGTGATGACTTAGGCGGCGGTTCCTTGACCGCACTGCCATTCGTTGAAACACAAGCCGGTGACATCGGTGCGTATATCCCAACGAACGTCATTTCCATCACAGACGGACAGATCTTCTTGCAGTCCGACCTATTTAACTCCGGTGTACGACCTGCGATCAACCCAGGTTTATCCGTATCCCGGGTCGGTGGTTCTGCACAGATCAAAGCGATGAAGAAAGTTTCCGGTACACTTCGTTTGGACCTTGCGTCCTTCCGTGAATTGGAATCCTTCGCACAGTTCGGTTCCGACTTGGATAAAGCAACCCAAGCGAAATTGAACCGTGGTGCGCGTACGGTTGAAGTCTTGAAGCAAGGACTTCATGAACCACTTGGCGTTGAATACCAAGTTGCAATCATTTTCGCGTTGGTCAACGGATATTTGGATGACATTCCAGTTGAAGATGTACAACGTTTTGAAGCTGGCCTGCATGCATACTTGAAACAACATGCATCTGACCTCCTTCAGACCATCCGTGAAACTGGACAGCTTCCAGATCAAGAAGAATTCAGTAAAGCGATCGAAGGCTTCAAGAACACGTTCAGCGTGACAGAAAGCAACTAATATAATAGACGTGTCGGAAATTGACTTCGTTGAAAAGATTTCTGACACACCCTTTTTGAATACGAAGAAGTCTCTTTAAAAAAGGTGGTGAGACGTTGTGGCATCTCTTCGTGACATAAAAAACAGAATCAACTCGACTTCCAGTACGAAAAAGATTACGAGCGCAATGGAATTGGTTTCTGCATCGAAAATGACGAAAGCTGAGCAAAACGCGAAATCGTTCGTTCCTTATATGGAGAAAATCCAAGAGGTCGTAGCGAGCATCGCGTCCGGCAACACTGATGTCGACCATCCAATGCTTCAATCCCGTCCGATTAAAAAGACTGGATATATCGTCATCACATCTGACCGAGGACTTGCTGGCCCGTACAACAGTAACATTCTACGTAGCATGTACCAGGCCATCCAAAACCGTCATCAGTCAAAAGATGATTATGTCGTCATTCCACTCGGTAAAGTCGGTACGGATTTCTGTAAACGGATGGACTTGCCAATCGCAAAAAGCATTGTCGGATTGGATGACCAGCCGGAATTCGCAGAAATCAAAGAGATTGCAAGCTATGCCGTCAATCTTTTCGAGGAAGAAGAAGTCGATGAACTGTATTTACACTATAATCACTATGTAAGTGCAATCTCGCAAAAAGCGACAGAGACTAAGGTATTGCCATTGACCGATATCAATGCGGAAGGGAAACAGCTCAGCACATATGAGTATGAACCCGACCAAGAAGAAATATTGAATACCATTTTGCCTCAATACGCTGAAAGCTTAGTCTACGGCGCATTGCTCGATGGTAAAGCAAGTGAACACGCGTCTCGAATGACCGCGATGCGCAGTGCGACGGATAACGCTGAAGAGTTGATCGATGAATTGACCCTTTCATATAACCGTGCACGTCAGGCAGCGATCACCCAAGAAATTTCAGAAATTGTCGGTGGTGCATCTGCTTTAGAATAAGCCGCGTTTCGGGAACGCAGGAAGAAAGTAAGTTGAAATGAAGATGAGTTTTTTCCGATTCGAGACAGTTAGGAGGGAAAAGGATGAGTAGAGGACAGATCACACAGGTCATGGGACCAGTTGTTGACGTGAAGTTTGAAGACGGCGACTTGCCTGAAATCTATAACGCGTTGAAAGTACCTGGCAATGACCAACGTGACGAATTAGTACTCGAAGTAGCACTTCACTTAGGTGATGACACCGTACGTACGATTGCGATGGCATCTACTGACGGACTTGTCCGCGGAAACGAAGTCATCAACACGGATGGCCCAATCTCCGTTCCAGTCGGTGAACCAACGCTTGGACGTGTCTTTAACGTACTAGGTGAAAATATTGACTTAGATGAAAAAATTGATGACAGTGTGAGAAGAGACCCCATTCACCGTGAGCCACCAGAATTCGAAAACTTGGCTACGGAAACGGAAATCTTGGAGACTGGAATCAAAGTCGTAGACCTACTTGCCCCTTATGTTAAGGGTGGTAAAGTCGGCCTTTTCGGAGGTGCGGGTGTAGGTAAAACCGTACTGATCCAGGAATTGATCAACAACATCGCACAAGAGCACGGTGGTATTTCCGTGTTTGCTGGAGTCGGTGAGCGTACACGTGAAGGGAACGACCTTTACTTTGAAATGAGCGACTCCGGAGTCATCAACAAAACAGCGATGGTATTCGGACAGATGAACGAACCACCTGGTGCACGTATGCGTGTTGCCTTGACTGGTTTGACAATGGCTGAATACTTCCGTGATGAACAAGGCCAAGACGTTCTATTGTTCATCGATAACATTTTCCGCTTTACCCAAGGTGGTCTTGAAGTATCCGCCTTGCTTGGACGTATGCCATCTGCCGTTGGTTACCAACCAACATTGGCTACAGAGATGGGTCAGCTTCAGGAACGGATTACATCCACAAACAAAGGATCAATCACTTCCATCCAAGCTGTATACGTACCTGCCGATGACTACACGGACCCAGCACCAGCAACAACGTTCGCTCACCTTGATGCAACGACAAACCTTGAGCGTAAGTTGACGGAGCAAGGGATTTACCCAGCTGTGGATCCATTGTCATCCACTTCCCGTGCACTAGACCCGAATATTGTCGGAGAAGAACATTACGAGGTCGCTCGTGAAGTACAACAAACACTACAACGTTACAGTGAACTTCAGGACATCATCGCCATCCTAGGTATGGACGAATTGTCTGATGAAGATAAACAAACCGTAGCACGTGCCCGTCGGATCCAGTTCTTCCTATCACAGAACTTCCACGTGGCCGAACAATTCACAGGACAAAAAGGTTCCTATGTCCCTGTTGAAGAAACAATCAAAGGATTCAAAGAAATCCTTTCCGGTAAATACGATCACTTGCCAGAGGATGCCTTCCGTTTGGTTGGCCGAATCGAAGAAGTCGTCAAAAAAGCCGAAGCAATGGAACAATAATGGGACGTTAAGCGAAAGAGGCATCAGTTAGCTGACGCACTCTTCGCTTGCATATGCCCAAGGAGGGGTAAGATTGAAAACACTAGACGTGAGTGTTGTCACTCCTGACGGCCCTGTACTGGATGGCACATATGAAATGGTCAGCTGTCGAGCAGAAAGTGGAGAGCTTGGGATCTTACCTGGCCACATCCCACTCGTCGCACCATTAACCATCAGTGCAGTACGACTGAAAAAAGAAAACAATACGGATTTCATAGCCGTTAGTGGCGGATTTGTCGAAGTACGCCCAGATAAAGTCACCATTCTCGCACAAGCTGCTGAACAACCGAGCGACATCGACGTCGACCGCGCCCAGCAAGCCAAGGAACGCGCCCAACAGCGCATCGATTCCAGACGAGAAGACGATATCGATTTTAAACGTGCCCAACTAGCACTACAGCGTGCGATCAACCGTATTGATGTTGCCAATCACTAAACAAAAGAGGCTGATCCCCATGTGTGTGGACGGCCTCTTTTTTGTATGTTCTTTTATGTTGGTGTGGTGGGCGCATATGTC
>CALGNY010000044.1 GCA_937958375.1 uncultured Bacillaceae bacterium | reverse complement strand
ATGTGAGTAATTTTTTCAAAGTTGTCGTAGAGGAAACGAAGTGTGTTTTCTAAGTCATTGAATGATCCTGGAACGCCTAATGCTCCACCTTCCATAAAATCATTCTGCAAGTCAACACCCAAAAACAGAACCTTCTCGTCTTGTTCTGTGATCTGCTCTCTTTTCGAAAGCTCAGTTAATTCATTCAAATCCACCCGGTCGTTTTTTCCAAAACGATTGGTATCAACCAATTCCTCAAACGTCGTTTTCATTACAACATCCCCCAACTAAATTCTTAATCTTCTTTCATTATACATAAAAAAAGACCCCCTCTCATTAATATCGGAGGAGGAATTTGGATTTCTTTATAACATATTTGATGAACCGCCATCGATCACGAACTCTGAACCAGTAGAGAACGAGGACTCATCCGAAGCCAAGAACAAGACAAGATTAGAGACCTCATGCGGTTTACCCATTCGTCCAAGTGGATAAGTCGCGTCCAGTTCTTCCTTAGACATCTTCGTAGCCTCAGATGCATAATCAGCCATACCTGTTTCAATGTAGCCAGGATGGATGGAGTTAATGCGGATGCCTTTATTCGCATATTCTGCGGCAGCATCTTTTGTCATCACGCGGACTGCACCCTTACTGGCTCCATATAGCACATGGTTTGCAGTTCCCATCAAACCTGCCAATGAAGAAGCATTGATGATGGAACCGGAATTGTTTTTCTCCATTTCAGGAAGCACATGCTTCATACCGAGGAAAACACCTTTGACGTTGATATCCATCAATTTATCCCAGGTTTCAACGTCCGTTTCTGTGATCGGTTTGATAATATATATACCTGCGTTGTTGAACAACACGTCTATACGGTTGAATTTGTCGGCAACTTCAGATACAACCGATTTCCAATCCTCTTCTTTCGTTACATCATGCTTAAGGAATAACGCATCTTGCGTTTCCTTTTTAATTTCTTCCAATACCTTTTGCCCGTCTTCTTCATTCACATCCGTGATGACGACTTTGGCACCTTCTTTAGCGAAACGTAGTGCTGTTTCTCTTCCAATACCTGCAGCACCACCGGTAATTAAAGCTACTTTTCCATCAAGTCTAGTCATGTTGATTGCCTCCTTTGATTTTTGCTCCACAGGTAGTCTTCCCAACATTATATTTTTAAAAACACATGTTGCGGTAAATATAAATGTTGCAAGAAAAATTAATGAATAACAAAAAACGACCTGATCTCTAGGTCGTTTTTTACATACTTTATGATCCCCTACTTCTTCAACGACTGCCCGCGACTCAACAACAAAGCAACCAGCAGTCCGACACCACCTATCAAAAAGAACATCGAAGACGTAATTGCAACAAATAATTCTTTTGACGCAAGGCCACTTATCGTTCCTACAAAAATGGCAAACAAGATTAAAATAGTTGCCAATGCATATAAACCTGCCCGAACTTTCGACATGGCATAGCGAGTTTTTGTTTCACGTGCCAGTATTCCGTAAACGAGTATTCCACCACCCGCTACAATAAAGATTGAGACGCCTGACCTTGCGACTGGTTCAACGGCCATAAAGAACATACTTAATGTCATCATTGCACCAAAAAGAACCAACATGACGCCTAGAACGATAAAGCCGGATGAAATACGATTTGTCATGGATGAGTAAATTTGGTTTTTCGTTTCTTGTTGACCATACTTTCTCATATCTTCAACCAGTCCGGTCAAATCACCAATCGATACTTTTGCTTCTCGGAATGCATCGTCATCGTTCATGCCTGTTTCTTTATAATCTCTGATCCGTTCTTTCATGTTTACGCGAAGTTCTTGTTTCAAGTCAAATAGCTGTTGACTCGGTCCGACGTCTTTAAATACGTCTTCAAGATAACTGTCAATTTTTTTATCTAGATTCATCTGTAATTCCTCCTTTAATTAATTGTTCCAAAATCACTTTGGCGGTTTCCCAGTCCTTTTTATTTTGTTCATACGTTTGACGGCCTTGGTCGGTGATCCGGTAATATTTTCGTCTCCCGCCTTGGGTTTCATCACCCCAATAGGACTCAATTTCACCATCTTTCAGTAATCGCCTGAACGCTGTGTAGAGTGTTGCTTCTTTTAGTTCATACTCTCCACCGCTCAATTCAATGATCTTTTTATAGATGTCATAGCCATAGCTGTCGCCGTGCCTTAAAATGTTCAAAATGATGGTATCTGTATGTCCGCGAATTAAGTCTGTTGATATGCCTGCCATTTCATTCGCTCCTTTCTACATTTATAATGTACACCATATTACTTTGTCTGTCAAAGTAATTTTTATAAAATAGTAATTTGTCTCAAAGATAACCGGAGATTCTCCATTATAAATAACGAAAAAACCCGTTCAGCCGATTGAATCGACTGAACGGGTTTGACGTTTACTACTGAATATTTATTGATTTTTGCTTGGTTCATTCGTCATCAGCAATTGGTAAAATAACGCCAAGCCGACGATCAAGAATACTGAAAAGGCCAGTATTCCGATAAACCAATTGGATGTGCTCACCCCGACTGTAAGAGCTATGAAAATAGCAAATAGGATCGACCCGACAGCTAGGGCGTACATGAATGCTCTGCGGTGAGTCATGTTCTTTTTTATCCGGATTTTCCTAGCCATGAAAGAGTACGTGAAAATCATTCCACCGAGTACGACGTAGAAAAACATAGCTGGTGCAGCGTTTGAGTAGATGCCGAAGACGGAAATGTTCAATGACATGACCGTTCCTAACAAGATAAATACAATCCCTGCCAGCATTCCGGCAATCGATAATTTACTGGTCATGGACGAATAGACGTGTTGCTCAGTGGACGTACCATCCAAGATGTTCTTATTTTCACAGCGATCGGTGAAGCCCTGTAGATTTTTTGTGCTTACGATCGCTTCCTGAAAGGCATCTTGGTCGTTCATGCCATTATTCTCAAGCTCACTCATTCGTTCGGAAAGCTTCATACTAATTTCTTCTTTTTTTGCTTTTACGCGTTCCGTTTCGTTCGCATCTTCATATAATTCATCGACATAATCGTCGATTTCTCTTCGATAAGCCATTTGTAGCACCTCCCATGATGTGATTTACATGCAATTGATTCTTGGGTCGGTACTATTCTATTTCCCGGTAGAAAGAGGATTAAACCGGCTGTTCAACTCGCTTTTGGCTTATCTGTTGTTACTGTTGAAGTTGCTTCGTCAGTAACGCGATTGCTTGTCTTGTTGATTCTAGCAATTCTGCATTTTGTTTAGATTTTCGGATGACCCATGCTTCTTCCAAAGCTTCCAAGGCTTCCTCGTATTTTCCGATTTCCATTAAGCACTTACCTTTATGTTGATAAGCGAAGTCAAGATAAAAAGGGTCATGTTCAACAGCCATCTGTATTGCTTCATTAAACAGTCCCAACGCTTTTTGGTGCTTATTCGCATATTTCAACGCTTCACCCAGGCGGATTTTTGAGATCATTTCTTTTATTGGATCGTCTTCTTCTATCGCAATTTGGATGCTTACATTCAGGTAACCGATGGAGCGATTCAGTTTCCCGATGACACGATATAAATTTCCCATGGTTCCGGCAAGGTAATACCGCTCTGAGGATTCCTCCGATTTGGCAAAAAGTTGTTCTGCTTCATTAATGAGTGCTTGAATTTTATGTCGATCACGCGCTTTTTCTCTCAAATAATTATTCTCGTCAAAATAAATGAGCCGCTTCGCCCACTTCATTTTTTCTTTAAATGTTGCGATCCCCATATCGTTCTCCCTTTTTTATTTGCATTCGCTATTATATCAAAAAGAAAACGTCTATAGAATGGATACTACAGACGTTTTTGATCGAATTATTGTGTGGTTTTCACTAATAACTCGCCTAAGCGGGATAAATCCACATTTCCCCCGGACAAGACATTCACGACATTTTTCCCCTCAATGTCAATGTCGCTGTATAACGCAGCTGTCAGTGACACGGCTGCAGACGGTTCAACTACCTGCTTCATCCGTTCATAGACAAGGCTCATCGCAAATTTGACATCATCTTCTTTCACAACAATCAACTCATCGATATATTTTTGCAAAATCGGAAAGGTCAGGTCTCCGGGTTGATCGGTCCGTAATCCATCAGCAATCGTATTCGCTGGGTTACCGGCTGTCATGATTTTACCTTCTTTTAGCGAAACGGCCGTATCATTTGCCAGCTCAGGTTCGACACCGTATATTTTGATTTTCGGATTGATTTCCTTTACGGCCGTCAAAATTCCAGACACGAGTCCGCCACCGCCGACCGGGACAAAAATGATATCGACATCTTTCACTTGCTCTGTAATTTCCAAGCCTACCGTACCTTGACCTACAATAATATGCGGATGATCATATGGCGGAATGAAGATGCCATCGTTTTCCTTGGCGATTTCTTTTGCCCGTGGAAACCGTTCTGCTGATGTTCGGCCGGCAAATTCAACCTTTCCATTATAATTCCGAATCGCATTGACTTTACTTTCGGTGGCATCTGTTGGCACGACAATTGTAGCCGGTATGCCCAATTGATTCGAAATGTAAGCAACCGCCTGTCCGTGGTTGCCGGAAGAAGCCGCCGTAATATATTTTGCCCCTTCTTCTTTGGCCTGCATCACTCGATTGGTTGCCCCCCGGATTTTGAATGAACCTGTTTTTTGTAGATGTTCTGCTTTGAATAACATGTTGGCACCGGTCATTTCTGAAAGTTGAGAGGAACGAATAATAGGGGTTTTATGAATTCTTTCAGCTATTCGCTCTCTTGCCTGGAGTACGTCTTTCAATTCAACCATGGAAATCCTCCTTTTGGTTCTAGATTATTTGACCAATGTCGCGTAAACGAAATATCGTTCTTCGGGCCGTGTCAGTGAATTGCGATAAGCATAATCCCAATCTTTCTTAGATTAGACACCCTTTCCATATAAAATTCCCTACTCTCACGCTCATTAACCGAATCATCTAACATTCATCTACTATATATTATGCTTGAAAGAGGTCGGTTTTTCCAGAAGCATGTGATAGGTTGGTGGGACGGTCAGTCAGTGCATTAGGAACAGAAATATTTGCATTCAATGTCGAGAGATGGCCTATCAGTGCGTTGAGAT
>CALGNY010000043.1 GCA_937958375.1 uncultured Bacillaceae bacterium | reverse complement strand
ATTATCGGGCGGGATTTTACTTTATCTTATTTTGCACGAAGCTCTGCGATTCGGTCATCTAAGTCAGGGTGAGAGGAGAATAGCGATGCAAGTCCTCTTTTACCGCTGATTTTTAATGTTTGAACAGCTGAATCATCGTGACGATCATCAGATACGACTTGGTTTTTCAGCGATTCCAATGCATGGATCATTTTATCTTTCCCAGCGAGATCTGCTCCGCCACGGTCGGCGAAATACTCACGGCGACGGGAGTACGCCATGACGACGATACTTCCGAGAATCGAGAAAATGATTTGGAAAATAATAATCGCTGCGAACCGAACGACGTAGGCCATTTCCTCACGAACGAAACGAGAGACGATAATGGCTGCCACGCGGGATAGGAAAACGACGAATGTGTTGACGACCCCTTGCAATAACGTCATCGTCACCATATCTCCGTTGCTGACGTGAGCGATTTCGTGGGCAAGTACGCCTTCAACCGCATCTTCATCCATAGATTGTAGCAACCCACTGGACACAGCAACTAACGACCGTTTCTTGGTTGGTCCTGTCGCGAACGCATTCACTTCACGGGATTGATAAATCCCAACCTCAGGCATATGCATCAAGCCTGCTGAACGTGACAAGCGGTGAACTTTATCGACTAATTGGCGCTCTTCAGCGGATAGGCTGCCATTTGGGTCGAGCACTCTGACGCCCATCATTTTTTTGGCCATAATCCGTGACAAGCCGAGTGAAATCAAGGAGCCCGCAAAACCGACGATTAAGCTGAATACACCGAGCGCTACATAACCAATGTTTCCTTCTTGATCGGTTATTGGACCGATGTCAAAAATTGAAGCAATCACCGACCAAACAATTACAATCGTCGTCAAAACGAGAATGTTGGTCAGCAAAAACACTAATATTCTTCTTCCCATGGATGATCCCCCTATATCTTTTAACGAAATGACTTGGTATTATTATAACACGATAATGAATTTTAGAAATATACGAACCCCTTATTTCACAAAATAGTTAAGCTATATGAATCCTTTGTCTGACTGAATACGTAGTAGAATTGACAGAGAAATGAAAGGAATGGATCCGATGATACGAAAAATAAGCATATTTGTGCTCTTGGTTATCCTATTGATTGGCTGTTCGAACGAAGATACCTCTTCAAACGATGAAACATTAGAGGGTGATTGGTATGGTTCGATCGAGACGCCAAATGCTCCTCTACCGATTGAAGTTTCATTTGAAACGGGGGAGGAACTGTCAGGAACCATCAGCATCCCAGCTCAAAACCTACATGACTTTTCACTGAGTAAAATGGATTACCAAGATGGTGAACTTTCTTTTGATATGGACATCCCCGGTCAAGTCATCCGATTTAAGTCAACTAATATAACGGATGAGCGGATTGAAGGTGACTTTCATCAACAAGGAGCAACTTTCCCTTTTTATTTAGAAAAAACATCGACAAACGCAGAGAATACCGAGGATGACACAGGGGAAATTTTAACCGTTGAATCGACGTATGGAGAATTAAAGGGAGAATTGGTCGTACCTGAACAAGCTACGGATACGGTTGCCCTAATCATACCCGGTTCTGGACCAACCGACCGTGATGGCAATACGGCGTTAGGGAAAAATAATAGCCTCAAGTTTCTGGCAGAGTTTTTGAAGGAAGAAGGAATCGCAAGCCTCCGTTATGACAAGCGGGGAGCAGGTTTGAATACGGAAGCGATCATCGCGGAAGAAGATATGTCTTTCGATGACTTTATTGATGATGTGGTTGTATGGTTGGAGAAATTAAACGAAGAGGAACAGTTCGAGCGAATCATCGTCATCGGACATAGTCAAGGTTCGCTGGTCGGAATGCTTGCGGCCGTCCAAGCCGACGTTGATGCGTTCATCTCAATTGCCGGTGCAGGCCGACCGATTGATGAAGTCCTCCGCGAACAATTGCGTGCCCAACTTGAAGGGCAAGTAATGGAAGAAGCAAACGATATTTTGGATGAGTTGAAGGAAGGGAACCTTGTGGATGATGTCAGCCAGCCACTCCAAAGCACCTTCCGAAAAAGTGTCCAACCGTTTCTGATGTCATGGATGAAATACGATCCAACCGAAGAAATAAAACAATTGGATGTTCCAATGCTGATCATCAATGGAACGACTGACCTCCAAGTTCCTGTGGAAGATGCTGAGAAGTTAGTGGAAGCTGCCGATGAAGCGGATTTGGCAATCATTGACGACATGAACCACGTGTTAAAAGACGCACCATCGGATGAAAACCAAAATATCCAAACATATAACCAGCCGAATTTACCATTGAGTACCGGCCTAACATCTGTGATTAGTGACTTTTTGAATGAAAATGGGTTTTGATTCTCTGGCGTTGTGGGTGTCTTCGGTTGAAGATTGAGGGCTGTGCTGAGGAATGCGGCCTGACTGTTGATAAATGGTTTCTGACTGTTGATAAAAGTGAACTGACTGCCGATAAACGTGATCTAACTGTCGATAAATTGCTTCAGACTGCCGATAACCGCGGTCTAACTGTCGATAAAATGCTTCAGACTGCCGATAACCGCGGTCTAACTGTCGATAAA
>CALGNY010000042.1 GCA_937958375.1 uncultured Bacillaceae bacterium | reverse complement strand
TATATCATCGGGCGGAAAAAAGAGATGATCATTTCAGGTGGTGAAAATATTTATCCACTGGAAATTGAGCATTGGCTGCAGTCCCATGAGGCAATTGATGAAGTGGCCGTATTGGGCGTTCCAGATGAAAAATGGGGTGAAAAAGTCGTCGCCTATGTTTCGTTAAAAGAAGGCGAACTGACGGAAGATGATTTGGAACAGTATTGTGCGGAGAAACTGTCCCGCTATAAAATTCCGAAAACGTTTCATATCATCGATGAATTACCGAAGACACACGTCGGCAAAATCGATAAGAATGCTTTGTTGACGGCTGCAGAATAATTTAGCTGAATAACTTAGATGAAACTCGTCGGACTGAATTAGGTTCGGCGGGTTTTTTAGGGGGGCGATGAAATAATATTTCAAAAATACTGGACAGGCCTCGTGTCTCATAGGTAATATAATAGATATTCTGGAAGATTGTTCGGAAGGGGGAGCTAGCCATGAGTTATGTCATCGGAATTGACGGCGGAGGTACAAAAACAAAAGCCGTTTTGGCTGATGAGCATGGGACAATCTATAGTGAAATCGTTGCCGGCCCATCTAATTTAAACTCGACATCGAGGGATTCGGTTGAAAAAACGTTTCAGGATATCTTTTCTCATTTTAAGAAAACACAACCCGAGATTTTCCGACACGTAGAATTCTGTTTTGCCGGATTGTCAGGTATTGAAAATGAACAAAATGACGCGTTCACGACAGCCGTGTTTGAGCAAATTATCGGAGGCCAGTTTCCATATTTGATCGAAAACGATGCAGTCAATGCCTTATATAGCGGTACATATGGTGAACCAGGAATCGTGCAAATTGCCGGTACCGGTTCGATCACGTTTGGCATCGATCGCCAGTTGAACAAAAAACGCGTGGGTGGCTGGGGCTATCTATTTGGCGATCAAGGGAGTGGTTATGCGATTGGCAGAGATGCTTTGCAGGTGGTCTTTCAGCGGTATGACAGGAATGAACCCGAGTCTCTTTTAATCGAACAATTGAAAGACCATTTTAAGGTGACAGGAGATTTAAAAGAAATCGTGCCACTGATTTATAAAGTGAAGTCCCCCAGAAATGTGATTGCGAATTTGAGTGAAGTTGTTTTTAATGCGTATGACTCAGGCGACAAAGACGCAGAAAATATCATCCGAAAAGCTGTGAAGGATTTATCGGATTCCATTCAGACGATTGCGAGTCAGTTCTCATCGCTCAAACCTCAAGTCGTCTTGGTCGGTGGACTGTTTACACGGTCGGATGTGCTCCTTCCTTTGTTGGACGAAGCGTTGAAGGGTGAGTTTCCTTTGATCTTGCCTAAGGTTGAGCCGGTGATGGGGTCGGTGGTTGCGGCGTTGAGGGAGATTGGTGTGTGTTTTTCAATCGATTGATTGTAATCAATCTTTCAAAAAGAAAGCATAATAAATGCTCCGGATTGTCCATGCTAGTAGTATAATAAGAGTAAGAATTTGAAGTGTAGGTGGTGAGTTGATGTCAAAAGCGAACGGTGGATTAATGATTTTAAGAGAGATGAAAGATCAGTTGCCTCCATCTGAACGGAAGATTGCCGAGTACATTTTAGCTGAACCCGAAAAGGCGATCCAGATGACGGCCGTCGGGATTGGCGAAGCGAGTCAAACGAGTGGCGCGGCAGTAATCCGTCTCTGTAAGTCATTGAATTTAGGTGGATTGCAAGAATTGAAGTTACGTGTGGCTGGTGACCTGAATCGAAAAGTCACTGACCTGAACCGTGATATTGAGAAGAATGAGAGCTTTGATAGCATCATCCAAAAAATTACCCAACTAAGCATGAGCACGCTACGTGAAACCGAGGAAATTATAAATCTAGCGGAATTGGAAAAAGCGGTGGAGAAGATTTTGCATGCCAAAAGCATTCATTTCTTTGGAGTTGGAGCTTCCGGGATCGCTGCGGTCGATGCCCAGCAAAAATTCACGCGGATTAATAAGCATTCGACAGCATACAGTGACGTCCACATGGCGACAACGGTAATCGCGAACGCTGGCAAAGATGATGTGGTCGTCGGAATTTCTTTTTCCGGTGAAACATTTGAAGTGAAGAAAGTGATGGAGCTTGCTAAGGCAAATGGTGTACCAACGATCAGCATCACGAGTTTCGGGAAATCACCTGTTGCGAACTTGGCGGATATCAAATTACATACCTCCCCATCAAAAGAAGCGACATTCCGTAGTGGTGCGACATCATCTCGGATGGCGCAACTGCATGTCATCGATATTTTGTTCATGTGCACCGCTTCTAAAATGTATGACCAAGCTGTGGAGTACCTCGATACAACGCGAGTTGCGATCTCTTCGTTACATAAAAACTGAATACGCACAGTAAACATCCCCAAGAGTTAGTTTGATGGCTAACGTTTGGGGATGTTTCTGTTGTTATTAATGGTGACGGTGTGCGAACCGTGCAACTAGTGCCTCG
>CALGNY010000041.1 GCA_937958375.1 uncultured Bacillaceae bacterium | reverse complement strand
CTCCTAATGGGCAATTTTATATCCTATTGGGCAATTTAATATCCTATTGGAAAATCGCTCCGTTTTTCAAATAATCCCCTTTTTATCTCTTATCCCATGTTTCAGCGAGTTTGTCAAAAGTGGAAAAATGAATGTTCTGCTAGGGAAAAGCAACTCATCCTCCTACCGAAAACAACATTATGCCTACGAGATCATCTCATTTTCCATAAAAACAAAAGAAAAACCCCGCTTCACTGCATCTGCAGTAAAACGAGGTCATCAATCGATTATAAACGATCAGCGACATATTTGACTAAATCAACAACACGAGAAGAATATCCCCACTCGTTGTCATACCAAGCCAATACCTTCACTTTACGATCTCCCATGACCATAGTGGATAGCCCATCGACAATAGATGAGAAGTCGTTTGTCATATAGTCCATGGATACTAACGGTTCTTCGTTAATGGAAAGAATGCCTTTCATGGACCCTTCAGCCACTTCGTAAAATGCTTGGTTCACTTCTTCAGCTGTGACATCTTGTTTCAAGTCAACCACAAGGTCAACGAGTGAAACGTTTGGAGTCGGAACACGTAGTGCCATCCCATGTAGCTTACCTTTCAAGCTAGGCATCACTTCACCAAGCGCCTTCGCTGCACCGGTAGAAGTAGGGATGATCGATTGTGTGGCGCCACGAGCACGACGCAAGTCTTTATGCGGGTTATCCAGATTGTTTTGGTCGTTTGTGAACGCGTGTACCGTCGTCATCAATCCATTTTCGATTCCGAACTTATCTTCCAAAACTTTTGCGACAGGCGCTAAGCCGTTTGTCGTACACGATGCGTTGGATATTACGACATCATTTGCTGGGTCATAGTCTTGTTCATTGACACCCAAAACGATGGTGCGGTCGACTTCACCTTTACCTGGAGCGGTCAAGATAACTTTTTTCGCACCAGCGTCAATATGTGGTTGTGACTTTTCTTTGGAGTTGAATTTGCCGGTCGCTTCAATGACAATGTCTATATTCAGATCCTTCCACGGTAGTTCAGCTGGATTACGGTTTGAAACCTTCTCAATCACTTTGCCGTCAACGACTAATTGGTCGTTTTCGACTTTGACTTCTCCGTCGTAGTGCCCGTGGTTTGAATCATACTTAATTAAGTGTGCCAATGTTTCTACTGGGTAACTTGCGTTTATTGCAACCACTTCTAGTTGGTCTTCCTTCATCGCACGGCGAAATACCATCCGTCCGATTCGACCAAAGCCGTTGATTGCAATCCGTGTTGTCGTCATATTTCATCCTCCTAAGGCATAAACGTTATACATATTTTCAAAATCCCACAATTAGTATAACACATTTACCCTAAAATGAAAGGTGTAATGTGAAGAGTTTTTGACAAACTACGGCAAAAACGCATCTTCAACGCCCCAATTTCTTAGAATCTCCATCAATTGCCTTCGACTCTCTTCAATGGTTCCACTGTTATCAATCACGGCATCCGCTTTGTCTTTTTTCTCCTCAATGGAGATTTGTGCATCGATCCTCGCTTGAGCGTCTTCTTTTGATGACTTGTCCCGCTTCATCAGGCGCTCCACCTGCAGCTTCTCAGGGATATACACGACGAGTACTTGATCGACGTAATCAAAGAGTCCGCTCTCAAACAGCAATGGAATATCCATAATGATCAAAGGCTGTTCTTCCCGTATATATTGATCACGGCGGCTAAGCATTTCTTTCCGTATTTCCGGATGAATGATTTCATTCAATGCTTTACGTTCAGATTCGTCATTAAAGACAATCGATCCCAGTCGTTTGCGGTTTAATGTCCCACCCTCTGAAGTCACCTCTTCACCAAAGTGTTGGACAATTTTCTCATAAGCAACTTCTCCAGGCTCAACAACCTCACGTGCAATCGCATCCGCATCGATGACCGGTACGTCAGCTTCTGAAAACATTTTTGAAATAGTCGATTTCCCTGTTGCGATACTTCCTGTCAATCCTACAACGAGTGGCATATCCATCCCTACCTTATCAAATTTAAAATTCCGATTCCGATAAAAATCATGCCTGGAAAAAATCCAAGTAGATGAATCGAGTGAATGCGTTGAAGCAAACTTCCCGTCCATTTCCCTATCAGTAAAAATAAACTTGAAAAAATGCCGATCAAACAAGCTAAGATATAGATCGGAAGCTCCGTTAAGGTTGAACCGATCCCTGTTGCAAATGAATCCATCGATAACGCAAAGGCGACGAGAAACGCTTCATACCCATGAATGGAACCGGAATGGTCGTAATCAGCCATTTGTGGCTCTTTCAATACATGCCATAAATCAATCAGTGACCATGGCGATTGAACGGTTTTTAACTTCTTCTTTTGGTCGGAAATCCATTGCCAGATCACCCATAAACCGATCCCGATAAAAATCGTTCCACCTAAATAATCGGTGAGACGTGGCATTACATATACAAACAATTCACCTAACCAGCTGCCGACCAAGAAGCTTGCACCTGTAACCATCCCAATAAAAATGACGATTCGTGAACTGATTGAAATCGACCGAATTTCAAAGGTTAATCCAAAGAAAAAACTATCAAAACTGACCGCAAAGCTTAATAATCCAATCACGATTAGTGAGCTCATGTAAAAATAGCTCCTTCCATAAGCATTCAACGTATCTTATGAAAAGAGCTATATGTAAGTGCGGCTCGGAACTGGGACATTCAACGACCCAGAACTTAACGTTTAGTCTTGCTTTTGAGCCGATGCTGATTGGCAAGCTGGGCAGAAATGTGTCCCACGCCCGCCGACTTTGATTTTTTCGATGGGGGTACCACAAACCTTACAAGCTTCGCCTTCTTTACCATATACGGCAATTTGCAATTGGAACATGCCGATTTCACCAAGCGAATTCAAATAAGACCGAATCGATGAGCCACCGACCTGAATGGCATCATCGAGTACCTTTCGGATCATCTCATGTAGTCGCACACATTCTTCATAGGTAAGTGTATTTGCGATCCGCTCGGGATGTATTTCACTCCAAAACAGTGCTTCATCCACGTAAATGTTTCCTAATCCCGTGACGATGGTTTGATCAAGCAGGACGGTCTTGATTTTCCGGGTCGTCTTATGTAGCGATTCAGCTAAATACTCAGGCGTGAATCGCTCGTCAAATGGTTCAAAGCCCAACTTATTGAGCGGTGCGGTATTTAATTCATTCCCCTTCAACTTTACATGCATCGTTCCAAACTTACGGACATCCTTATAACGAAGTTGCTTTCCATTCGATAAGGAAAAAATGACATGTGTATGGGTATCGGTTGCATCTTCCGGATCAAAGATGCCGTACTTTCCTTCCATACGCAAGTGGGAAACTAATGTATAGTCGTCCAATCGGAACAACAAAAATTTCCCCAACCGATCGATGGATTGGAAGGTTTGACCGATCAATAGATGCTTAAAAGCCTCTGTATCCGCTGGTTCTTTGACGATGCCTGCATAGCGAATCTCGATGGCTTCAATGGTCGTTTCGGTAATTAATGGCTCCAACGTGCGTCGAACCGTCTCTACTTCTGGTAGCTCTGGCAATCGTCGTACTTCCTCTCTTCGTAAAGTTCTCTATTTCTTAACTATTTCGCATCATACCAAGTGTCGCCGTACGATGCGTCAACAAGAAGTGGAACGTCGATTTGAATTGTATTTTCCATCGCTTGTGTCACGACATCTTTAAGCTTCTCGACATCTTCTTTTGCCACTTCAAAAATGAGCTCATCATGGACTTGAAGCAATAGATTGGCCTCAATATCCGTTTTTTCCAACGCCTTTTTCACATCAATCATTGCTTGTTTGATAATGTCAGCGGCACTCCCTTGGATCGGTGAGTTCATCGCAGTCCGCTCGGCGAAACTTCTGCGGTTGAAATTTCGCGCATTGATGTCCGGCAAGTAGCGTCTGCGGTGCATAATCGTTTCAACGAATCCGTCCCGCTTCGCTTGGTTGACGATTTCATCCATGTACTGCTTTACACCTGGGTAACTATTAAAATACGTGTCAATAAATACTCCGGCTTCTTTTCTGGTGATCCCCAGACTCTGACTCAAACCGTAATCACTGATGCCATAAACAATTCCAAAGTTAACTGCTTTCGCATGGCGTCTCATCAATGGTGTCACTTCATCAGGTTGGACATTGAACACCTCTGCTGCCGTTTGCGTGTGGATATCTTTTCCTTGCTTGAAAGCTTCGATCAACTTTTCGTCCTTTGAAATATGAGCGAGCACGCGTAGTTCAATTTGTGAATAATCGGCAGCCAACATGACCCAGTTTTCTTTGGACGGAATGAAGGCTTGTCTGATCCGTCTTCCTTCTTCGAGTCGGATCGGGATATTTTGCAAGTTCGGATCGACAGAGCTCAGTCTTCCGGTTTGGGTGAGAACTTGATTGAACCGTGTGTGTATTTTGTCTGTGTCAGCATGGACGACCTTCAATAAGCCTTCCAAATACGTTGACTGCAGCTTCCTCAACTGGCGATAAAGCAAGATTTGATCGACGATTTCATGCTCATGTTGTAATTTTTCCAAAACATCTGCAGCCGTCGAATAACCAGTTTTCGTTTTTTTGATGACAGGAAGTCCCAGATCCTCGAATAAAACGACACCTAATTGTTTTGGTGAATCAATGTTAAACTCACGCCCTGCAAGCTCATGGATTTTACCTTCAATTTGCTTCAACCGCTCATCCAAGTCTTTCTTCATTTCTTTTAATCGGTTTACATCTGCCTTGACGCCGAGATATTCCATTTCGCCCAAGATAATCGATAAAGGCATTTCCAACTCATAAAACAGTTGTTCCTGCTCGTTTTCACGCAGTTCATTATCCAATATTTCATGCAGTTGTTTACCGACGAAGGATTTTCTGACGATATGTTCTGCATAAACCGATTCATCAGGAAGCTTTCGCTTGGCACCTTTTCCGTAGATCTCTTCGTCGTACGTCGCATCGACAATCCCATAAAAGTTCGCGACCCCTGGGAGGTCATGTGCAGAATTTTGTGGATTGACGATATAGGAAGCCAGTAAGAGGTCGAACTCGATGCCCTCGATTTTCACACCTCGCCAGGCCAGCGCCACTTTGATCGCTTTGCTGTCGCCTACGACCTTTTTCTTTTCAGGATCTTTCAACCAATCGATGAAAGCCGCCGATTCAGTGGCAACTTCGGTTGGGATAAAATAATGGCCTGTCTTATTGGATAAAGCAAACCCAACGACATCCGATTGGTGATAATTTTCATCCCAATTTTCCATGATGAGTATATTGTAATCCTGTCCAAGCATGTCCTCATTAAAATCCGAGACGATTTGATAATCTACTTTCGCCCGCTCGACTGGTGCTTCACTTTCAGCGCCATCAATCCGGTCCATCAACGAATTAAACCCATACACTTTAAAGATCTCGACGACTTTCTGGGTTTCATACCCTTCATATGCGATATCGTCAAATCCAATTTCAATCGGGGCATCCCGCTCGATGGTCACGAGGTCTTTACTCATGAAGGCATCCTCTTTGTGGTTCGTCAGATTTTCCTTCAGTTTTTTCCCACTCACTTCATCCAAATGGTCATAGACATTTTCTAATGTATCAAACTGCTTTAACAGCTTTGCCGCCGTCTTCTGACCGACCCCGGCAACACCAGGGATATTATCTGACGAATCTCCCATCAATGCTTTCAGATCAATTAATTGTTCGCGTGAAACCCCCATTTTCTCTGGAATCGTCTCAGGGGTATACGTATCCATATCAGAGGTTCCTTTTTTGGATATCAGAACGGTCGTATGGTCATCTGCCAATTGAAGCAGGTCTTTATCACCCGTGATGATATGCGTCTGTTTTTTTCGCTCGGAGGCCTGCTTAGAAATGGTTCCGATAATGTCATCCGCTTCGTACTGATCCAACTCATAATGCTTAATGCCAAATGCATCCAATAGCTGGCGTACGATCATGAACTGCTCTGATAGCTCTGGCGGCGTTTTTTGTCTGCCACCCTTGTATTCCTTATAGGTTTCATGACGAAAAGTCGTTT
>CALGNY010000040.1 GCA_937958375.1 uncultured Bacillaceae bacterium | reverse complement strand
AAGAAGATGAGTGAACAATTGGCAGTAACATTACGGAGTGTGAACAGGGTGTTGAAAGATTTGGTGGAGAAAAATGCAATCGCTATCAAAAGGGATACCATCATCATCTTGGATTTGGACATATTGATGAAGGAAAAAGAAAAAAGCATGCATGAATGAAAGAAGGGATTAACAGAATGTCTATGGAATTGCAACCGCATCTTCAATTAAATGATAATTTTCAAGCCAAGTATGCACTGCTTCCAGGGGATCCGAAACGAATCGATCGAGTAAAGCAATTTTTAACGGATTCTAGGGAGATTGTTTATAATCGAGAGTTTCGTACGGTATTGGGTTATTATAAAAACATTCCGATTCTCGTCGTGTCAACTGGAATTGGTGGTCCATCAGCAGGAATTGTCATTGAAGAGTTAGCCAATCTTGGAGTTACAACCCTTATTCGGATTGGCAGTAGTGGTGCACTCCAGGATCATATCCGTATTGGAGATCTCATTATCGCAACAGGGGCGGTTCGAGATGAGGGGACGACGAAAACCCATATTGATTTGAGTTACCCGGCAATTGCAGATTATCAGCTCGTTTCCGCTTTAACAGATGCTTGCATGGCACATGACTTATCTTATCACACTGGAATCGTCAGAAGCCATGATAGTTTTTATACGGATCGTGAAGAAGAGATCGAGGAATATTGGTCTCGGAAAGGGATACTCGGCTCAGACATGGAAACATCGACGTTATTTGTTTTGGGTGCTTTACGAAACTTGAGGACCGCATCCATTTTAAATGTAGTTGTTCCATCTAAAGGAAATTTGCAGTCTGGGATTAATGATTTGGTGGGAGGAGAAAGTTTACCTCAAAAAGGAGAGGAACATCAAATTTTGGTGGCTTTGGAAGGGATTGCTTCCTTTCATCATTCATAAAATCTATAAATAACAACTAATACAAGGAGGAATTACCATGAGTAATAGGAGTATGTGGTCATTAAAGTTATCAACAGCAGCTATTGCACTTATTCCAGCTGCAATCGGTATTAATTATTTGGGAAAATTAGTAGCTGGACTATTAAAATTGCCATTATGGTTGGATTCAATTGGCACCGTTCTATCAGCAATGTTGGCTGGTCCTATTATTGGTGCTCTTTCCGGAATAATTAATAATATTATATACGGTGTCACAGCGGATCCGATCTCAACCGTTTATGCCATTACAAGTGGTGTCATTGGCTTAATTGTCGGGGTAATGGCATATAAAGGTTGGCTGAAAAATTTCAAGACGGTCATCGTTGTCGGTTTGGTGGTTGGTTTAGCTGCTGCAGTTATTTCCACTCCACTAAATCTTATTTTCTGGGGCGGTCAAACTGGTAACGTTTGGGGAGATGCATTTTACGCCTTTTTAGTTTCCAATGATGTTCCTGTTTGGCTAGCATCCTTTGGGGATAGTGTTATTGTAGATGTCCCGGATAAATTAGCTACAGTAATCGTTAGTTATTTGATTTTTAAGGGGTTACCTAACAACTTTATTTCTATTTTCCAAGGTCAAGATAAAATTGAAGAATTGTAAGGATTGATTGACATGAGTACGATGACGCTTTATGCAGACAGAGATTCTGTTATCCATAATCACGTATCCCCCTTAACAAAAGTATTGTATGTGGTGGTCAGTATTGCCATCACATATATTTATCCGGATTTACTTTTCGTACTGCTCGTCACTATATTTAGTGGGATGATACTTACGCTTGGAAAAGTGTTTCGGCGGATACTTCCCATTTTAGCAATAAGTATTATATTGATCATTTCCATTGTTATTGTTCAAGGCTTTTTCAATCCGGAAAACCAAACAGAGCTTTTTTCAATTGGATTTCTTACATTTTATAAAGAGGGCATCAGTTATGCTGCTCTGCTTACTCTTCGTGTCTTCAATATGATCATGGCTTTCGGTGTATTAATATTGACGACGAAACATGACGAATTGGTTGAAGCCTTTATTAGAAAAGGTTTATCACCGAAAATTGGTTATGTACTTCTTTCTGTGCTTCAATTGATTCCGCAAATGCGTGCGACGATGGGTAAAATAGCCGATGCTCAAGCGTCAAGGGGAATGGAAACAAAAGGAAATCTAAGCGTGCGTATGAAAGCATTTTTCCCTTTAATTGGTCCTGTCGTATTAAATTCGTTAAATAGCACGAGGGAACGGGCGATTGCTCTAGAAGTACGGGGATTTAATACAGGAATTAAAAAGACGTTTTTAAATGCAGCAAAAGAATATCATCATCAGGGGTTCATCCAATTGATATTGTGGTTGGTGCTTCTTGGAACGATTGTTTGGAGGATACTGATATGAGCATCATTCAAGTTGAAGGTTTAAAGTATAAATACCCGAATACAGATAAGCTGGCCTTAAATGATGTTTCCTTTGAAGTGAAAGAAGGAGAATTCATTGGTCTCGTAGGCAGAAACAAAGCCGGCAAATCTACATTATGTTTTGCTTTGGCAGGGCTCGTCCCACATTTTTTCAGTGGAGGATATGGTGGAAAGGTGATCGTCAATGGTCTTGAAGTAAGACACCATGAAGTTGGCGAGATTTCTACCCATGTTGGTTTAGTATTCGAAAATCCATTTTCACAAATGACTGGTTCCAAAACAAATGTGTTTGAAGAGATTGCTTTCGGACTGGAAAATATTGGATTGGAAAGAAAGCAAATCATTGAAAGAGTGAATACAAGCTTAGAATTATTAGATATAACAGCGTTGAAGGATAAAAATCCATTTGATCTTTCCGGTGGACAAATGCAACGGGTGGCGATTGCCTCGGTCATAGCGATGAGGCCAAAGATTTTAATATTGGATGAGCCGACCTCACAGCTAGACCCACAGGGATCTGAAGAAGTTTTTAGAGTAGTCGAAAATTTGTCCAAAGAAGGTATGACGATCATTATGGCTGAACATAAAATCGATAAAGTGGCTCATTACGCTGATCGAATTTTACTGATGGATGATGCGAAAATGATTGATTTTGATGTTCCTGAAAAAGTCTTTTCCCGTGATGATTTACAAGAACACGGCATCGAACCTCCTGTCGTCACAAGGATTGCAAAGGCTTTAGGAATCCGGAAACAAGGGTCGGATGATTACCCTGTGACCATCAAGGGGTTTACTCAAGAAATTGGTGATAAGCTATGAGTCTAATTGAAGTCAACAATTTGCATTTTTCCTATTCAAATGATCAGGAAGTGCTGAAAGGTATAGATCTACGATTCAATGGTGAAACGACGGCAATTGTCGGTCAGAACGGAGCAGGAAAATCCACCTTTGTCAAGTTACTGAAGGGGCTGCTCACACCGACTGAAGGAGAAATCATCGTCAATCAAAAAAATACGAAAGATTATACAACCGCACAACTGGCAAAGGATATTGGCATGGTTTTCCAAAACCCAAGCGATCAAATCTTTAAAAATACAGTGATCAGTGAAGTCATGTTCGGACCGTTGAACATTGGGCAAAGTGAAGCTGAGGCTAGGGAAAAATCAATCGAAATGCTGAAAAAGGTAAATCTGGATAAGGAATTGGAAACCAATCCTTATGATTTAAGCTTATCAGAACGAAAAATGATTACGATCGCTTCCATTCTGGCCATGGATACAAAAATTGTCATCTTTGATGAACCGACGATGGGACAAGACTTTGCCGGTAAAGAAAAATTGAAGGAAATCATTTTTGAACTTCGTGACCAAGGGAAGCTCGTCATTTGTATTTTGCATGATATGGATTTTGCGGTAGAGGTCTTTGAACGGACGATTGTATTCAACCAAGGAAAAGTCCTATTGGATGGTCCAAGCGAAGAAGTTTTCACCCATAAAGAAATAATCAAACAAGCTCATTTGGAACAGCCGCATATTGCGCAAATAGCAGATGAGATAGGATTGAAGGGGAACTATTTGACGGATGAACAA
>CALGNY010000039.1 GCA_937958375.1 uncultured Bacillaceae bacterium | reverse complement strand
ATTTATCGTTTTTGTACAGTATCATGAATTCGGGCAAATAAAATCAATTTATTTCACCCAACTCAGCCTACACCACATGTTCGAGCAAATAAACCCATTTTATTTCACCCAACTCAGCCTTCAACGCAAGTTCGAGCAAATAAAACTATTTTATTTCACCCAACTCGGCCTTCACCGCAAGTTCGAGCAAATATAAACATTTTCCCAAAAAAAGAAGCGTTCCTTATGAGGAAGGAACTGCTTCTTCATTGTTCTCCAACCATTCCAATAACTCGTCGATCGGAACGCCATCGTGGAACTCTTGCTCGGAGGCATAGTCTTCGATTGTTTCTTGTTTTTCGATTGATTCGCTCGCTACTTGGCGTTGTTCTTCTTCATGAATTTGCAAATGAGCTTTTTCAGTCAAATGCGTTGCGTCTGTGACCTGTAAACTTGAACCGATTATCGGATCCTTATTCACTTGGACAAAAACCAAAATCACTGCACACCACGTAAGGAGACAAACAATCAAGCTGGTGATTGCTATACGTTTTTCCAAATCGCACCCTCCGTTTAAGAAACCGATGTTTCCGATTCAATGAATTCCTCGATACGCTTCAATGCACCAGGTTCAATTTCTTCCAATGACTTCGCGGCTTTTTCCAACGCCCTTTCATATTCATAATCCAAAAATTCAGCTTCCGCTTCAGCAATATTCGCCGCCAATAACGGGTACTGGCTCCGGTAGCGGTTTGCGTACTGAATGACTCGCTCGGCCAATTCCGCTTGTTCGATCAATAAATCGGTTTGTTCGACAGCTTTATCCACACATTTTTCTGCTTCATCCAACATTTCTGAAGCTCGGTCCATATCTAATGGCTGTTCTTCAATGTTTTCTGAGCCTTGCTCGATTAACTCTCGAGCTTGGTCGACAAGATCCACTAAATAGTTCGGTACACCCGGCAAATTATGTTTTTGCAGTTTTTGTTTGACCGTAAAAATGTGTACTTTCAATTGCTTAATTCGATCTCTTGCCTCAAGTTCATCTTTTCTCAAGTTATGCAAATAATAATCGAAAGCCGCTTGTGGTCCTTCCCAATTTTCGAATTGGACAAGCCATGCTTCAATCGCTTCTTGGATCGACGAATAGGCTTTATTCTCATCGTCCAACATGCCTTTGATCTCGTTTGCTGCTTTATCTAAATCATCCAGTGACTCTTTAAGCTCTTTCTGTTGCTCTTGTTTATTCTCATTTAGATGATAGTTCTCTTTCACAGCTGCGACGTTTTCTTGCGTTTCCTCAAACAAGTTCTTCGCATGCTCCATTTTTTCGTCCAGTTTTGATTCGTTTTCCAAAACGTATTTTTTTGCCATTGCTTCTTTTTCTAGTTCGTCATAAATTTCGGTTATCCGCGTCTGCACCTCTTCCATATGGGCACGGATGCCTTCATCACTGCCTTGGTTCAACTGATCGATGAACGTCAACAGCGCTTCATGTAACGAATTGATTTCCTTATCGATTCCTAAATGCTGAATGCGAAATCCTTCATCACGCATTTGGCGTAGACCATTCTGCAATTGATCCAGCTCTTCAGGAATCGTCTGTTTACAAGCCCTGTACAACTCAGGGAATTCACCCGTTTTGCGATTAAGTTCATCCAAACGATCTTTCAATTCGTGAACCAGTGCTTGAGCTTCTGAATAGTTTCCTTCATCACTCAGTTGTTCAAATCGTTGCAGTTCAGCTTGAATATCGTCCAAATCGACTTCGAAGACAACTTCTGCTTTTCCAAGTTGATAACCATTTTCCAATACTTTTTTACGAATTTCTTTAATTCTAGGCTCTAGCGCTTTTGCCTCTTCCCGACTATTTTGTTCGGAATGAAGCAGGCGTTCGACTTCTGCAAAAATTTCATCGATTGTATCTTCAACACGGTCCAATTTTTCACCGCTGGCACTTAAGATATGGAAAGCTTTTCTGAATCGATATTTTTCAGCAGATTCTTCTGCCTCCAGTAAATCATCTTCTAAGGAAGCAAATGTTTGATGGTTAATCCGATCCCATTCTTCACGCCAGGATTCAAACAGTTCCTCTGTTTCCCCTGATAAATTGAGATGTCTGATTTTACCCAATTCTTCTGCTACTCGACGATTCATCAAATAGACTTTCTTTTCCTCTAAGGCATCGACACGTTGGTATACTTTTCTCCTCATGAAAATACCAACCAAAATAAATGCCACAACGATGATTAAAATTGTCAAAATCAGTTCCATCCAAAAGCCCTCCAAACTCACGACTCGTGAATCCTTTCCTTATTACATTATGATAGCATGTTTAGACATTAAATGGCTAAAAAAATAGGAGATTTTCATAGAAATATGCCAATTTACCGTACTTTTTCGTCTTCTTCCGAAATTGGAAGCCATTTTTTGAATGTTTGGATGTATGCTTTGATAAAAGAATCACTGCTTTGGTTCCATGTATAATCCTTTTGCCAATCATTCGCATACATAAATGGTCCATTCAACAAACTTTTCAATTGAATATGAAGCGCATCTTTGGCTGGTCCTTTCAAATTCATATCTTTCGCAATCGGGTCGACCATTTCTTTCATCAAATACCGCTCTTTTGCAACATACGTCGAAAACATTTCCCGGATAAATACGTTGTCTAATGACAATTCACGCTGAATGAAACAAGTGAATTGAAAGTTCTCGTACTTATACTGTATAATTTCTTCAATTACTTCAAAAATCCGATTGGTTGAAAAAGACTCCTGCTGGTCATTGATGACACGCTCCAACAACGCTAAATAATTTTCATAATAATCGACCGTCATCGTCTCCAGCAATCCCTGTTTATTCTTAAAATAATAACTGATCAACGAAACATTCACATTCGCTTTTGTGGTGATGGCTCGAATGGAAGTTCCTTTAAACCCATTAAAGTAAAATAAATCAGCAGCAGCTTCCATAATTTTTTCTTTAGAACTTTTTTCTGACATGAAATCACCTCATTAATGATACCATTCGATAAAATGACCGAAAATACCTTCCTGCAAATATCGGGAGAAAACGACACGAAGGAGCAATAACAATGTTTGAAACCATTACTTATAACGGTACCAGAGAAGAGAACTATGAACTACTGATTAAACAACTGAAGGCTTTGTTGGAAGACGAAAATGACCAAATTGCCAACCTTTCCAATGCCAGTGCGTTATTAAACCAATTTTTGGATGATATTAATTGGGTCGGTTTTTACCTCATGAAAAATGGAGAATTGGTGCTCGGACCATTCCAAGGACTACCTGCTTGCGTACGTATTGCTGATGGTAGCGGTGTTTGCGGGACAGCCTCATCCACCAAAGAGACCCAACTAGTACCAGATGTCCATCAATTCCCAGGGCATATCGCCTGTGACGCCAAAAGCCAGTCTGAAATCGTCGTGCCAATCGTCGTAGAAGATGAAGTATTCGGTGTACTAGATATTGATAGTCCAATCAAAGACCGGTTCGACAAAACCGATCAACAGTATTTAGAACAATTCGTAGAAACATTGATTCCTTTCATCCGTTAGGTTTTCTAGTAATTATACTTGACGGCACCCTATGTAAAGCTTATAATGTACGTTGTGTAAAATAACGAGCAGCCTATGTGGACCAGCTATGTTGTATTTTGTACCTCAAGCAATGAGGTGTATCCCGTAACTCTCTGCTGCTGGAGCGAAGATACATGAAAGCAAAATGCGCATGGTGAACGAGGGACACACTGTTACTATTTTATGCAAATATCACATAAAGGAGGAGAAGCTCGTGTCACGATTCACAGGCTCTCTCTGGAAAAAATCCAGACGTTACGGTATTTCATTGACCGGTACTGGTAAGGAATTGGATAGACGTCCTTACGCTCCTGGACAACATGGTCCTACACAGCGTAAAAAACTATCCGAATATGGTCTACAGCTTCAAGAGAAGCAAAAACTACGCTACATGTTTGGCATCACTGAACGCCAATTCCGTAGCACGTTCGATCAAGCTGGTAAAATGAAAGGTGTTCACGGTGAGAACTTCATGATTCTTCTTGAATCTCGCTTGGATAACCTTGTTTACCGTGCAGGATTGGCACGTACACGCCGTCAAGCACGTCAGCTTGTCAACCATGGCCATATCACGGTTGACGGAGGTCGCGTCGACATTCCTTCTTACCGCGTTAAGCCAGGTCAAGTCATCGGTGTGAAAGAAAAATCTCAGAACCTAGACATCATTGTTGAAGCAATCGAAGTCAGCAACTTTGTCCCTGAGTATCTTACATTCGATGCAGACAAGAAAGAAGCAACCTACAACCGCTACCCAGAGCGCGAAGAGTTGCCTTCTGAAATCAACGAATCACTGATCGTTGAGTACTACTCACGTTAGGAATTTCGCTTTGCAAAGTGAAGCATTAAAAGCCTTAGAACC
>CALGNY010000038.1 GCA_937958375.1 uncultured Bacillaceae bacterium | reverse complement strand
GCTTTGATTACTGGGAATATAACCGTTTCCCGAGTGATCGAAGCGGTTTTTTTTGTTCAGATCAAGGTTTTGCATGGCAGGGTTGAAAAGTTTGATTTTTTAATATTTTATTTTATCAAAATACTTTGACACTAGTACTTTGAACCGATATAATCTAAATTAAGTAGTTGCGAGAATTCAGAATTTTGGACATCATTTTCTCGCAATCTACATAGAATTTTATAAAAATAGGAAAGGGGAGAGAAATTATGCAAGCACGTTCACAGTGGGGAACAAGATTAGGTTTCCTACTTGCGGCAATGGGTTCGGCAATTGGACTAGGTAACATCTGGCGGTTCCCGGCAGTCGCTTATGAGAATGGTGGAGGAGCATTCTTTATTCCGTACTTATTCGCTTTATTAACTGCAGGTATACCGCTTCTCATCATGGAATTTACGATCGGGCACAAATATCGTGGCTCTGCGCCTAGATCATTGAGTAAGGTCAGCAAAGGCTTTGAATGGATTGGTTGGTGGCAAGTGTTAATTGCGTTTGTCATCTCGACATACTATTCCGTCATCATCGCTTGGGCTGTCATGTACGCTTACTTCTCATTTGGACAACAATGGGGAGACGACACAGGAGGATTCTTGACCGGAAGCTTCTTGAATATGGTGGATCCAGGGGAATTCGGAAGCATCGTTCCTATGATCTTCATTCCACTTGCGGTCATCTGGATTATTGTCCTCGGTACCTTGATTCGTGGTGTTAAAAGAGGGATTGAGGTTGCAAACAAAATCTTTATTCCGACATTGGCTGTCCTATTCTTAATCATCGTCATCCGTGCGGTCACATTAGACGGAGCAATGGATGGGTTGAATGCGTTCTTCCAGCCAAACTGGGAGCAGATTATGAATGGGCAAGTTTGGGTCGCAGCTTATGGACAGATATTCTTTAGTTTATCCATTGGTTTTGCGATCATGATTACGTATTCTTCTTACTTGAAAAAGAAATCGGATATTACGAATAACGCGTTTATCACCGGTTTTGCCAACTCATCCTTTGAGCTATTGGCCGGGATTGGGGTATTCGCAGCACTAGGTTTCATGGCTTTTGCAACAGGTCAAAATATTACCGATGAAGGATTCGTGCAAGGTGGGGTTATGCTCGCATTCGCCGTATTCCCGGAGATTATTAACCAAATGCCATTCTTACCAGGATTGTTTGGTTTCCTATTCTTCGCTTCTCTAGTATTGGCAGGACTGTCCTCATTGATCTCCATCTCTGAGACATACGTTGCTGCTGTTGCTGAGAAATTCAACATTACACGTACGAAGTCGGTACTGTTTGGTGGAGGATTGGCTGCTGTCATTTCCATTGCCTACGCAACCCAAGGTGGTCTGGTATTGCTCGACACCGTTGACCGATTCATCAATAACTACGGTGTAGCGATGGCTGGATTGGTGGAAGTTGTCGCGATCGCTTGGTTCGCAAAAGGACTCAAGGAGCTACAATCGCATGCCGATTCGGTTTCCGATATCGCCCTTGGTCTATGGTGGAGAATCTCGCTTGGCATCATCACACCGCTTGTTCTTGGTTACATGATGATCCAAAACTTGAGACAGGAAATTGCCACACCATATGAAGGCTATCCACTTGACTTCCTATTCAACTTCGGTTGGCTCGTCGCAATCGGTGCCATTATGGTCGGTGCCTTGTTTGCAACGAAACAATGGCCGAACCAGCAATTGACTTCTTCAGCGAAAACAGAAGATGATGATGAGGAGGTGGCAAACTAATGACAGGTGGAGCAATTGTGATGATGATTATCGGGATGCTTGTCATTTGGGGAGGTTTTGCCTCAAGTATCATCTATGCGAGAAAGAAAGCAAAGGAAGAATCATAAACGATTCGCGTTATAATAACCGGCTGTCGGTGCCTGTGCAGGCATTGGCAGTCGGTTATTTTTTGTTTCAATAGCCATGGCAGGTGCTGATGGATTATTTTTTCCTTTGCATTTTATTGGGAGAAAATTTGGGGCTATTGGTCAGACCCTGCCGCTTAGGGAAAACTGCAGATCTGATTGGATGAAAATATAATCGTATAGACGAAAACTAAAATCTATTGGACAAAAAT
>CALGNY010000037.1 GCA_937958375.1 uncultured Bacillaceae bacterium | reverse complement strand
ATATGCGCCCTCCGCGCAAAAATATGTGCCCGTCGTGGAGATATATGTGCCCTCCATGCAAAAATATGTGCCCGTCGTGGAGATATATGTGCCCTCCGCGAAAAAATATGCGCCCTCCGCGCAAAGATATGTGCCCGCCGAGGAAATATATGCGCCCTTCACGCAAAAATATGGTCCCATGGAAGGAGGATATGGTCCTTCCCGTACAGATATACGCCCACGACATAAAGATATGCTCCCACCAACCCATAATATGCGCGATCCATACCTCGATTGGTCCCAATCTTAAATAGTCAATTTAAAATTTTCTTAAATTTTGTTATAATGGGATAACATCAAAAAAGGGAGTTGAGGCTATGAATAAAACAGATTTGATTGCCCCTGGACAATACAACATTGTTTCCGAGGTCGAAAAATTTGCGGACGGTTCCGGGAAAAAAGCTTTAGTGTGGTTAGATGAAGAAGGGAACCGTGAAGAAATTACTTATGATGAATTGATTAAAAACGTAAACAAAATTGGCAACGCTTTCTTGAACAATGGCCTTCGGCGTGGAGATAAGATGCTCGTCATGATTCCACGCTATATCCGTGCATACGAGGTTTATTTGGCAGCACTGAAAACAGGCATTATCATCATTCCTAGCTCTGAGATGTTAAAAACGAAAGATCTACAGTATCGAGTGAGTCATGGTGAAGCAAAAGGGGTTGTCTCCTATTACCCGTTTGTCGACCAATACAGGGGGTTGGAAGAATACGAAAATTTGACCAAGTTTTCTGTTGGACAAGCGGTAGAAGGGTGGAGCCACTTGGATGCCTTAATGGAAAATGAATCAGATGAGTTGGATATTGCCGATACAGAGAGAGATGATATTGCATTTTTACCTTATACATCAGGAACGACAGGTAATCCGAAGGGAGTTGTGCATACACATGGTTGGGGCTTTGCGCACTTAAAAACAGCTGCACCGAACTGGTTATCCATCAGTGAAGATGACAAAGTATGGGCGACGGCAGGACCCGGCTGGCAAAAATGGATTTGGAGTCCGTTCCTCTCCGTATTAGGATCTGGCGCAACAGGTTTTGTTTACAACGGTAAATTCAAACCGAGTACGTATTTAACGCTGTTACAAGATGAAGCAATTAACGTGCTTTGCTGCACACCGACTGAGTACCGTCTGATGGCGAAAGAGGATAATCTGGATCAATATGATCTATCTTCGCTTCACAGTGCCGTTTCAGCGGGCGAACCATTAAACGTCGAAGTCATCAACGTTTTCCAAAAACATTTCGACATTACCGTTCGAGATGGTTATGGACAAACCGAGAACACCTTGCTGCTCGGCTTTATGAAAAACATGGATGTGAAACCAGGATCAATGGGTAAACCAACTCCAGGAAATGACGTGGAAATCATTGATGATCTTGGACAGCCTGTCAAAACAGGAGAAGTTGGTGATATTGCGGTAAGACTCGATACACCAGCGCTATTTCGTGAATATTATAAAGACCCAGAACGGACGTCGATGTCTAGACGTGGTGAGTTTTACGTGACCGGAGACCAAGCCTCTAAAGATGAAGAGGGGTATTTCTGGTTTGAAGGTAGAAGTGACGATATCATCATCAGTTCTGGCTACACGATTGGACCCTTTGAAGTGGAGGATGCTTTGGTCAAACATCCATCTGTCCAAGAATGTGCAGTTGTCGCAAGCCCAGATGAAGTTCGTGGGAATATCGTGAAAGCATTTGTCATCTTGAAAGCGAACGTGGAACCTTCCGAAGAGTTAGTGAAAGAATTACAAGACCACGTCAAAGAATTGACAGCACCGTATAAATACCCAAGAGCCATTGAATTCATTGATGAATTGCCAAAAACGACATCCGGAAAAATCAGACGTGTTGAATTACGTAAACAAGAATTGAAGAAATAAAAACACGCAAGACTCCTCATCATAAGGGTGAGGAGTCTTATTTACAGGAGCGGGCAAATGGAAAGAGATATGTTGATCTATTCAGTTGATGAGATGAATATTGAGTACTCCGTGGTGGGCAAAGGTGAGCCGATTTTAATTTTCCATGGCGGTCATTCCAACGCAAAGGAAGAATTCGGCTATCAGGCGTTAGTTCAGGCTGGTTATCAACTCATTACGCCTTCTCGGCCAGGGTATGGCGTGACTTCGAGTAAGATCGGAGAAGATTTTTCGACAGCCTGTACTTTCTACCGTAAACTGCTTGACCATTTAAACATCCAAAAAGTCCATGTCATTGGCATTTCAGCAGGTGGACCTACAGCCATTTACTTTGCTTCTCACCAACCGAATCGTGTCCAATCGCTTACGCTCCAATCAAGCGTTACCCACCAGTGGCTTACAAGAAAGGACTTGGAGTACAAAGTGGCCAAAGTCATTTTCCGACCATCCATTGAAAAATATACGTGGATGATGCTTCGTTACTTCAACAAATTGTTTCCGGGATTTATTTTCAAGCGAATGTTTCCTCAATTCAGCAATCTGCCGTATCACGAAGCGAAAGACAAAATTCGGCCGACAGATATTGTCGAGGTTCAAAAAATGAATCAACGACAACGATCAGGGAGCGGGTTTTTCATCGATTTAGTTCAAGTGAACACGTTGCGTGAAGAGGATATAAAAGCCGTGAAAGCTCCTACTTTCATTATGCACAGCCGACATGATGGCTCCGTACCGATTGATCATGCGTTATATGCCCATGAACAGATAGAGAACTCGCAGCTGAAATTATTGGACAGCTGGGGCCATTTGATTTGGCTTGGTGATACAGAAGCCGAAGTGAATCAGTTGTTACAGCAATTTTTAAAGAACCACGCCTTGTAAATTTTTCACCCAAACTTTTTTCGACTTTGATATACTGATTTCAAAAGAGATCAAGCAGGTGGGCGAATGTTTAACGTTTTAGTCATAGAAGATGATCAAAGCTTATTTACGGAGATCAAAGAGCGGCTTGAACAATGGTCGTATGATGTATATGGAATTGAAAATTTTGAAAAAGTCATGGATGAATTCAGTCAGGTGCAACCGGAGTTGGTCATCATAGACATCCAGCTTCCGAAGTATGATGGCTTCCATTGGTGTCGGATGATTCGGACACACTCCAATGTCCCGATTATTTTCTTATCCTCTCGGGATCACCCGACCGATATGGTGATGTCCATGCAGCTCGGTGCGGATGATTATATCCAAAAACCATTCCATTTTGATGTCTTGATTGCCAAGATTCAGGCAATCCTGAGACGGGTGTATAACTATAACTCCGAATCCGTTCAATTGAAAACATGGAACGGTGCGACTGTTGATTTTGAAAAAAATATGGTTTCCAATCAGCAAGGAACAATTGAATTAACGAAAAATGAAATTTACATATTAAAAGCGCTGTTGGATAAGAAAAATAGAATCGTCACACGCGAGGAATTGATTCATCAATTATGGGATGACGAACGATTTATCAGCGACAACACATTAACGGTAAATGTCAATCGATTGCGAAAGAAGCTGGATGAGATCGGGCTGGGAGCAGAGATCGAAACCAAAGTTGGGCAAGGTTATATTGCGAAAGAAGGAACGGAAGAATGATCGGGAAATTTTTGAACGAACGAAAAAGTTGGATTGGCTTATTTATCGCTTTTGAAATCCTTCTTCTGTTTATGGCAAACTTAGATCCCAACCTTTCGATTACCTCGATTGGCTACTTTGTGTTTTTATCGACAGTGATCTTCGTACTGTTTCTCATCATTCGTTACAACCGAGAAACTAAATTTTATCAATCGATCGACGAGCAGTCGGATGATTTTGATACGTCCGACATGCCACATCCAACCTCACCTTTTGAAAAGATGGTTGCCCAGCGTTTAAGTCAGCAATATGATCAGTTACGGAAAATAGAAACAGAAAATCGGATTCAGCTAGAAGAGGAGAAAGATGAATTACTCTCCTGGATTCATGAGGTCAAAACGCCGTTGAGTGCAATGCATTTGATCATTGACCGGCTAGAAGATCGGAATTTGAAGGCACAATTGGACTATGAGTGGCTTCGTATTCATTTACTGCTCGATCAGCAGCTACATCAGAAGCGAATGTCCGTGATTGAGTCTGATTTATACATGGAAGAGGTTGAACTAGAGCCACTAATCCACGAGGAGGTTCGTGCACTGAGGTCTTGGTGTATGTACAAGAAAATCGGTTTCGATATTGAATTAGAGGAAAAATCAGTTCTCTCTGATGCCAAATGGCTCTCCTTTATCATCCGTCAGCTACTTTCCAATGCTGTGAAATATAGTGAGAATGCAGATATTGTCATTCATACGCGGCGGGTCAATGACAAAGTCACGCTGTCCATTCAAGATGATGGACAAGGAATCGAATCCAAAGATCTCCCGAGAATCTTTGATAAAGGTTTTACATCCACATCTGCACATCAAAACCATGCAGCAACCGGGATGGGGCTTTATTTGGCTAAACAGGCTACGGATGCGCTACATATTACAGTTGACGTGATCTCATCACCTGAAAAAGGATCAACGTTTAATCTCATTTTCCCGAAGAAAAATGACATGGTTGAAGTGATGACTTCGTATTAATGTGTGAAATGACATCAATTGGCTAAGCATGTGACAAAAATGTCATATGCTTTTTCATTTTGTTCGTTAGAAAGAAGGAGATTGCCTCGGGCTTATCGATACAATAGAGTCAGATTAGATGAGAGGGGTTCAGACGGATGCAATTATTAAAAGCACAAAAGATTTTTAAGAGCTTCGGGAATAAATTTAACCGGACCGAGGTGTTGAAAGGAATTGACTTGAGTATTAAACACGGTGAATTTGTCACGATTATGGGACCTTCAGGATCCGGGAAAACAACGTTGTTAAATGTCCTGTCATCCATCGACCAGGTGAGTCACGGAACGATCAATATCGATGGAAATACCATCACGAACATGAAATCCAAAAAGCTAGCCGAATTCAGAAAGCATCATCTAGGATTTATTTTTCAGGAGTATAATTTACTCGATACATTGACTGTCAAAGAAAATATCTTACTCCCGTTATCGATTCAAAACGTATCGAGGCAGCAAGCAAACGAAAAATTCGAAGCCGTTTCCAAAGAGTTAGGTATTTATGAGCAACGAGATAAGTACCCGAATGAAATCTCCGGTGGGCAAAAACAACGAACATCAGCTGCACGAGCTTTCATTCATGACCCAAGTATCATTTTTGCGGATGAACCGACTGGGGCACTTGATTCAAAATCCGCTTCAAACTTACTTGATAAACTAGCGGAAATGAATGAACAACATCAGACAACCATATTGATGGTGACCCACGACCCAGTTGCTGCGAGTTTCAGCGATCGAGTCATTTTGTTGAAAGACGGTCAAATTTATTCTCAATTAAATAAGGGCGATGAGGATCGACAAAGCTTTTTCAAGGACATCATGAAAACGCAAGGCGTGTTGGGTGGGGTGCAACATGAGCGTTAATCAACTGATTTTCAGAAACCTGAAAAAGAATCTACGTAATTATTATTTGTATGTGTTCGCATTGATCTTCAGCGTATCGATTTATTTCGCTTTTGTGACACTACAATATGACCCGGCAATGGACCCAGCGACTGGAACTATCAAAGGCGAGGCCGCAGTCCGGGCTGGTACCGTACTTTTGATTTTGATCATTGGTGTCTTTTTGGTCTATGCCAATAATTTATTTATTAAACGGCGGAGCCATGAGATTGCCTTATTTCAGTTGATTGGTATGACAAAGGGTAAAATTTTTCGTATATTGTCTGCTGAGAATTTTATGTTGTATATTGGCTCGCTTGTCGTTGGTCTGGGCATTGGGTTTTCGATCACGAAGTTAATCGTCATGATCGTCTATAAATTGACGAACGTGGATGACATCGCAACGATGAGTTTTTCATCGGAAGCATTGTTCCAAACGCTGGCAGTTTTTCTTGGAATCTATCTATTGATCATGCTCGTTAATTATTTGTTTATCAAAAAAGAAAGTATCTTATCATTATTTAACGTACGCTCTTCATCGGAGACAAAAGTGAAGCGGTTATCTGTTTTTCAAGTCTTGATCGGGGTATTGGGGATTGTTTTGATCGTATCCGGTTACGTCGTATCCCAACGACTATTTGATGGTGTCTTTACTTCCGTCAATGCGCTGACTTTGGCGATGGCCTATATATTGGGATCGGTCATTTTAGGGACTTACTTATTCTATAAAGGTTCCGTCACATTTATTTTTCAGTTGATTCGGAAACGCCAAAAAGGATACTTATCCATCAATAAAGTATTATCGCTATCCTCGATTATGTTTCGGATGAAGTCAAATGCGATGTTGCTGACCATTATTACGACCGTTTCTGCACTGGCGATCGGGTTATTGAGCTTGAGTTATATTTCTTACTATTCTGCTGAAAAACAAGCAAAGGATTTTGTGATCAATGATTTTTCGTTAGTGAATGAAGAGAGTTATGATGAATTCACAACGGTTCTAGAAGAAAACGACATCGATTATCGACTGAATCAGATTGAAGTCTTCAATGTGGAACTGGATGCAACTAGTATTATGGATTTTGCTTATGAAGAAGATGCGTCGGTGACGATGGATCCAAGTGAATTGCTGTTACCCATCATTAGTGATGAATCCGTTGAAGGGATCGATGTCGATGAAAATTATTTCTTACTTTCCGGGTATTCGGATTTTCTACAGCGATTCATGTCATTTAAAGATTCTGGGGAAGCGGTGATTGCCTCTGAAAGCGACACGTATTCGATGAAATTCCTTGGCTTCGAGAAAGAATTTTATGTATCCTCATACTTTACCAATGGTGGCGGGATGCCGATTGGGATCGTCGATGAATCGAGGTATCAGGAATTGAAGGGAGAAATCGATCCAGCGTTGCAACAACGATCGGAAGAGGGCGGACCACTTGTATTTCGCGGAATTGATGTGAGCGATCAGGACTTAGAGCAAGCCAATCAGCTCTTTGTTTCAGAAGAAATCAACCGATGGGCAGGGAATGATTCACAATTGGAGATTGCTCGTAACACAAAAGCGAATATGGGCTTGGCTATGTTTATCGTTGGATTTCTCGGTTTAACGTTTCTTGTGACATCCGGGTGTGTACTCTATTTCAAGCAAATGGATGAAAGTGAGAGCGAAAAACCGAGCTATACGATTTTAAGAAAAATTGGGTTCACACAATCTGATTTAGTAAAGGGAATTCAGATTAAACAGATATTCAACTTTGGAATCCCATTATTGATCGGCTTGCTGCATAGTTATTTCGCGGTGCAGTCCGGATGGTTCCTGTTCGGTACCGAAGTTTGGACGCCGATGTTGATTGTGATGGGACTATATACATTGCTCTACTCTATTTTCGGTGTGCTGTCTGTTCTTTATTATCGAAAAATCATCGGTGAGGCGCTATAAGAGGTGAGTTGATACTTATCAATGCGTTGAACTTGAAAAAGTTGCATCTCAACGCATTGACAAGGCTTCTCAGTGCGTTGAACTCGGAAAAAATGATTTCAACGCGTCGATAACTGGCATAACAAAAATGAGGATGGGACATAACTAAGTTACACTTATCAGAATTCGAACTATGCTCAATTTAGCGTAGGAAATATACGTAGACTCCTACGGGAAGAAGAGCATAGGTGAGACCCCGGAGTGCTTTAGCACGAAGAGGCTCACCAGCTCCCCGTGGAAAGCGTAGTATATTTCCGTAGCGGTGACTATGCACTAGTGTTCGTTTTCTTCTGAGTAAAAATAGTTTCGTCCCAGCCTCTTTTAATTATCACCAAAACCAACCTCTAAGCCGGACGCTTTCATATAGATCGGTATACATCAG
>CALGNY010000036.1 GCA_937958375.1 uncultured Bacillaceae bacterium | reverse complement strand
AAAACAAAAAACCCTTGATCAATGAGTAAAAAACTCATCAACCAAGGATTCGTTTATCGATTATTTAAGCGCTTGTTTAGCTTGATCCACTAGATTAGCAAAACCTTGCTCATCGCTTACGGCAAGATCAGCTAGCATTTTACGGTTAACTTCGATTCCTGCAAGTTTCAAACCGTGCATTAAGCGGCTGTATGAAATGTCATTCATACGTGCAGCTGCGTTAATACGAGCGATCCAAAGCTTACGGAATTCACGTTTTTTCTGACGGCGGTCACGGTAAGCGTACTGACCTGATTTCATTACTTGTTGTTTTGCTGTTTTAAATAACGTTCTTTTTGAACCGTAATATCCTTTTGCTAATTTCAAGACGCGTTTGCGTCGTTGGCGTGTGACTGTTCCACCTTTAACACGTGCCATGATAATTCCCTCCTATTTATGTCGATTCTTATTTATTCGGTAGCATTTTTTCTAGACGGCCTTCGTCACCTTTTGCAACGATTGCACTTTTACGTAGTTTACGTTTTTGCTTTTGAGATTTATGGCCAAACATATGGCTTGTAAACGCGTGAGAACGTTTGAATTTACCAGTACCTGTTTTCTTGAAACGTTTTTGTGCACCTTTGTGAGTTTTCATTTTTGGCATGATGGTTCCTCCTTTAAAATGTCGAACTACTTATTTTTCAGCTGTAGGAGCAAGCATTAAGAACATGCTGCGTCCTTCCATTTTAGGCTTCGATTCCACACTGCTGACATCTTTACATTCTTCAGCAAACCGATCAAGGACTTCCCGACCGAGTTCTTTGTGCGTAATCGCACGGCCACGGAAACGTACGCTCACTTTGACTTTATCGCCTTTTCCAAGAAACTTACGAGCATTACGCAGTTTGGTATTGAAATCATGGTCTTCAATAACTGGTGTTAAGCGAATTTCTTTCACATTAATCACTTTTTGTTTTTTACGTTGCTCTTTTTCTTTCTTTTGCTGTTCAAAGCGGTATTTCCCATAATCCATGATTCGAGCAACAGGCGGTTTGCCATTCGGAGCTACCAAGACGAGATCGAGATTTGCCTTCTCGGCAATTTCCAACGCTTCGTTTCTGGATTTAACTCCTAATTGCTCACCATTTACATCAATCAAACGGACTTCCTTGGCTCGAATGGATTCATTCACAATATCTTTGCTAATCGTTAGCCACCTCCAAATTTTTTAAATCAAGGCATTTCCGACAAGTGGTCTTGATGAAAGTGCTATGCACACTCCCGATTGCTTGCAAATAAAAAAATGTGGGCACAATGCACCCACATTTCAACAGTCTAGTTCACATAAAAACTCAATAGCAGAGTTTTTATTCGTTTACGTCTGTTCGACCTGCCAACTACTCCAATGAGTGTCGATCAGGTGAGAAGCGGGTGCTCCTACTTGTCAGTTCATGACCTTATTCAATTCACCTTACTTAGTATAAGCAGTATGCAAGGAATTGTCAAGATGTTCGATTATCATTTTACGTACGGTCCCGGATTTGTTTTTTGATTTGTTCGATGAAAGCATCTGTACTAATCGTCTCTGTTTCTTTTTCCCCGTATTTCCGTACGTTCACCGCATCTTCAGACATTTCGGCATCGCCTAATACCAGAGCATATGGCACTTTCTTCGTCTGTGCTTCGCGGATCTTATAGCCGAGCTTCTCATCACGTACATCCACATGGACGCGAATGCCTTCTTCTTGAAGCGTCTCTTCAATTTTTTTCGCGTAATCCATATGGGCTTCTAAAGATACCGGAATGATGCGTACCTGCTCTGGGGCCAACCAAACAGGAAACGCTCCCTTATACTCTTCAATCAAGAATGCGACAAATCGTTCCATCGTCGAAACAACTCCGCGGTGAATGACGACAGGGCGATGTTCTTTTCCATCCTTCCCGATATACGTCAAATCGAACCGCTCCGGCAAATGAAAGTCCAATTGAACTGTCGACAGTGTTTCATCTTTACCGAGTGCAGTCTTGACTTGAACATCCAGTTTCGGACCGTAAAACGCCGCTTCTCCAGTCGCTTCAACAAATTCCAAGTCCATTTCTTCCAACGTCTCTTTGAGGAGGGATTCGGCTTTGTTCCACATTTCATCGTTGTCGACATATTTTTCTTTGTCTTCTGGGTCACGGTAAGACAGACGGAAGTAATAATCATCGATCCCAAAATCTTTGTATACGTTTTGAACCAAGCGAACGACTCGCATAAATTCTTCTTTCAATTGATCAGGTCGAGCAAAAATATGCGCATCGTTCAATGTCATCCCCCGAACACGTTGCAGCCCTGCTAGTGCGCCGGACATTTCATGACGGTGCATCGTTCCAAGCTCAGCAATCCGAACCGGCAAATCCCGATAACTGTGTAAGTTATTTTTATAAACCATCATATGGTGCGGACAGTTCATCGGTCGAAGTACGAGGTCTTCATTATCCATTTCCATTGTCGGGAACATATCTTCTTGATAATGGTCCCAATGTCCACTCGTTTTATACAATTCCACACTACCCAATACCGGTGTGTAGACGTGGTTATAGCCTAGACGTTCTTCCAAATCAACGATATAACGCTCAATTGTCCGACGAATCGTTGCACCATTCGGTAACCATAGCGGCAGACCTTGACCAACCTTTTGGGACACTGTAAAAATATCCAGTTCTTTACCCAATTTCCGGTGATCCCGCTCTTTTGCTTCTTCACGCTGTTTCAAATATTCTTCTAACTGACTCTTCTTCTCAAAAGCAGTTCCATATACGCGTTGCAACATTTGGTTATTGCTGTCACCGCGCCAGTATGCGCCTGAAATGGAGAGCAGCTGGAACACTTTGATTTTTCCGGTGTGGGGAACGTGAACCCCACGGCAAAGATCGGCAAATTCACCTTGTTCATAGATGGTCACTTGCTCGCCTTCAGGAATCGCATCGATGAGTTCCTGCTTTAATTCATCATCTTTGAATCGTTCCTTCGCTTCGTCGCGGGACACTTCCACACGTTTAATTTCTAATGCTTCATCGGTGATTCTTTTCATTTCCTTCTCGATTTTCGGCAAATCTTCAGGCGTGATGGACTCATCCATATCCATATCATAATAAAATCCATCTTCAATGACTGGACCGACGCCGAATTTCACATCATCACCGTAAATGCGTTTGATGGCCTGGGCCATTAAGTGAGCCGTCGAATGACGCAATACCTCTAGGCCTTCTGGGTCCTTATACGTAATGATCTGGATATCGCCATCCTGCTCCAACGGTCTGCGCAAATCGACCATCTCACCATTGAATTTTCCGGCAAGTGCTTGTTTCTTTAACCCAGAACTGATGGAAGAAGCAATGTCTTCGGTCGTTGTACCTCGTTCAAATTCCTTTGTATTTCCATCTGGGAAAGTGATTTGAATCCTTTCAGCCATTCGATCATCTCCTTTTTATTTTCGGGTTCGTCGGTAGGTTTTTGGCAAATAAAAAACACCCATCCCAATCAAACGAAAGGGACGAGTGTGATTTACCCGTGGTTCCACCCTGATTCTGCTAAACCTAGCAGCACTCAAGAATCATCGTTAACGCCGATGATACGTCCGATATTACTCACTGCTATCAGCTTTCACATCGAAGCTCAAAGGTGGTAGATTCATTGGCATACTCGGAAAGCTTGCAGCCAGTGGCTTTCCTCTCTGTTCGAGCTGTTTCAAATGAATCCTTGTCCTTCTCAAAGCTCTACCGATCTGTATTTATGTACGTATTATATCGGGTTGCTGAGAGAAAAGCAAGGGATTGATGACCACCCTATTTCACATGAAGATATGGAAACTTCTCCAACGAACGGATTTCTACTTTTTCCTGAAAAACATTCAGAATGGCATATAAATCATGTGTCTGATTTTGTGACGTGTAAACGAGGATCTTTTTGGGATTGATCAAAATCAATGATCTCAAAACTTCTGCATGCTTCAGCATGTCCTCGACCACTTCAGAAAAACGCAACCGGTCGTTCGGTAAGCGATCTTGATGAACGATTCGAGCCTTCGCATCCATAATGACGGGTTCCTGATCATCCTCCAATAAAACAATCACCGTTGGGTAAATTCTCGAATCCGTTTCCAGTTGACTCCTTAATTCATTCATTTTTTCTTGATAAAACAATTCCTGCTTCCACTCTTCAATTCCAAATCCGACGAGTTCTGTCCAATTGGGATCTTGAATGAATAATTGCTGATACAATTTATCGACGGAAATCAAGCCGCCTGACTCTTCGTAAAGAAATTGTATGAGTCGCTCATACAACGAATACTGGAACTGACTATGCAGGATTTTTGACGTCGCTCCGAGCGTCACGATATACGGAATGATTTGTTCACGCTCTTCTTTCTCAAAATAAAAATGATTTTCCAATAGATAATGAGAAATTTTCGTACCGTAATGATCAAGAATAAACGGATAGATCAGTTCGACAAGCTCTACGGGTGAGGTGTTGGTTTTGCCGTGGATGGTAATGACTTGGTCTTTTAATTGCACGTGTTCCGATTGTAGTTTTCCGAGCAAGAAGAAATAAAATTGTTTGGCTTCTTTCAACTCTCGGAATAAAAAAGAAGTCTCTTTCACATAAATCCCTCTTTCATTTTAAAAACTAAGGCCGATGCTTGGACATGGGAATCGCAAACAAAAGCCTCTTCTTCTGCGTCTGGTCGTATCCCTGGGTAAGTTCGGTCAGGCACTATGCAGGTAATACATTGTATGAAATGAGGTTAGAAAAAATGTGAAAGGACTTCAATTTTAAAAATCTCGATAATTTTTGCCACCGACTTCAATCGGTTCACTCACTTGACGGATTCGTTCCATGATCCGTGCACTCTTCAACTCATCAATATTCCCTTTACCGGAATTTGCGAGCATCGTCTTTAATTCCTCTGGTGAATAGTTAGAAGTAAAGAAAACCGGTAGCCGTTCCATCATGCGGTATTGCAAAATCGCACCTAAAATTTCATCCCGGAACCATGGGGAGATGAATTCTGCACCAATATCGTCCAACACCAACACAGAAGCATTTTTGAACCGTTCGATTTTTTCGCTGATGGATGAATCCGAAATGGATGCCTTCATTTCTCGGACAAGTTCTGGCATGTAAATGAAATAGGTATCGATTTTTTCTTCAGCCAATTGATTCGCGAGCGCTGCAAGCAAATAAGTCTTCCCTACACCAAATTCACCATGGAGATATAAGCCTTTGGCAGGCAGTTGGTTCTTACTTTCCTGATAAAATTGCTGTACTTTCCGGACAGCATCCACTCGATCTGATTCATTATAAAAAATTTCACCAAATGATGCTTCGTGAATTTCTTTTGGCATATGCAAGCTTTTGACCATCGCACGTTGTTTCTGTTGTTCAATATCAATTTCTTTCTTCGGACATTCGTGGTAAATCAATTTGATCTTATCATGTTCAGCTGAAATCGTCGGTACATAGCCTTTGACCACATTAATGCACTCGCCTAACGATGTGCATTTTTCGCACGCCTTCGATTGATAATCATACTCATAAAGTTTAATCAGCTGTTGATCGATTTTTTCATTTGAGATTTGAGGATTTTCGTCTAAGAACTTCTGAACTTCTGGTGACGAAAGAACATTTGATTTGATTTCCCGCATCGAAGCCTGAAAATTCTTTTTCCCCTTTAACCACTGCCGTAAAGCCGTTTGGATCGGTTCCATCCCTATTCACCCTCGTTATTTGACATCATCTATTTTTGGAAGCTCTTAAAGAATTGCTCGAGCTCCTTCTTCTCTTTCTCCAATTCAGCAGCAGACTTATTTTGCTTTGGTTTGGCCTTCTGCTGTTTACCCGATTCTTTTTGTTCTTTATACCATTTCGGCAAAACTTCACTGTTTCTCTTTTGTGTTTGCTGCCTTTGATTATTCTTCTGACGCCACTTTTGATACATGCCGTGTTCCCGCTTGGCGATATCCATCGCTTGTTCAGCCGTCGTAATTTTTTCCCGGCTCCAGTGTGCGGCGATGGTTTCCAAATAATTTTTTGCCAATTTATTTTGATTTCTTTTTAAGACATAATCGACCAGGACATTCATGACGGGTTGCTCTAACCCATGCTCTTCCATCATTTCGGTGATCATATCGACCTCTTTCATGGAAGCGACGCCTGAGTTGGATTGATCCTCCAACAATTCTCGGTGTGTGATCGTCTCGAAATGGTTGATCAACTTCTCCTTCTTCGAAAGGTGAGATGAATCACTCGACTGTTCTTGCTCCACATTGGTTTCTTTTTGCTGTGGTGGCTGTTCATCCTGGCGATAGAGCCGTGGTGGCACGGTGCCATGTTTTTTATAATAAATATCCTTACACATCGCATGGAATTCTTTTCGGTCCAACGTTGATTCTTCCGTAACCGCCCAAATCACAGCCTTCTCCAATTCCAAATGATCGACATCATAAATCTTAATCATTTTTTCCATAAAGATAATATTTGATCTCGTCAGAATGGAAGGCGTGTGCAACTGCTGCTGTTTCAATATTTTATGTAGCCAATCAATCGGCAATTTCGTTTCCGTATAAATGTCCTTCCGATCGACTTTCACAGGTTGTTCTTTCGGTGCTACAGTTGTAAATACGTCATCAAAGGAAGTCGTTATATTTTCTGCGGATTCAGGGATTCGTTTCTTGTTGAATAATTTCTTCTTCAATTGATTCATGATTTCCTGGCCGACTTGATGTTCCAGTAAAACCGAAAGCATCGAGTCCTCGAAAAAGTCTTGTGCTGAAAACGGCCGCTCCAAAAGATAATAGAACGTCGTAAAACTACCAGACTCCTGATAGGTTTGCAGCAGTCCAATTGCCTCCAGTCGTTTTCTAGATTCATAGAATTCGTCTAACGTCATATCCAGCATCGCCATTGCATAATGGTGAGAGGACGAGGCATCTGGTAATTGTTTAGCCACTTCCTCTTTTAAAAATTGGAAAAGCATGACTGCATCTTTCCCGATTAAAGGTTGATAAAGCAATGTTAAAACGGAATCCACATCCGTAAAAAACGCTTCATGTTGAATAATTTTCATGCGATCATTTGGAAGTAAATGCTTCATCCGCTCCATTGACATTCTGTTGTTCCTCCATTCTTACTCCTTTTTCGTGCGACTGATCATGTCATTCAATTCTTTCATGAAAACATTAATATCTTTAAATTGTCGATATACCGAAGCAAAGCGAACATAGGCGACTTCATCAACATCAGCCAATCGCTCCATAATCATTTCGCCTACATCTTCACTCATCACTTCAGAATTTCCTTGATTTCTCAGTTCACGCTCGACATCAAAAGCGATTTGCTCGATCTGTTCCACTGAGACTGGTCGTTTCTCGCATGCTTTCAGCAAACCTCTTTTTAATTTCTCACGACTAAATTCCTCACGCATGCCTTCCTTCTTCACAACGATCAAAGGAATTTCTTCCACGCGTTCAAATGTCGTAAACCGATAATTGCATGAATCACATTCCCGACGACGTCTGATGGTTTTCCCTTCATCAATCGGTCTGGAATCCAATACACGTGTGCTTTTATATTCACAATTCGGGCATTTCACAAATAGCCACCCCAACTTGTCTTAGTTTCTTATTCTTTTCATTATAACAAATGACAGGGGTTGCCTGCCATAGAGAATATCAGGCAGCCTGTTTCAGCGTTATATGCTTGTGTTGTATTAAGAGTTGGTGCTGGTGGACTGGCACCTTGACGTGCGGTCGTGGATTTAGTCCTTAAGTTTTAGATAGCTCGAAGTGAACCTATTGGAATTTCGGCTCTCCTAATGGGCAATTTTATATCCTATTGGGCAATTTAATATCCTATTGGAAAAT
>CALGNY010000035.1 GCA_937958375.1 uncultured Bacillaceae bacterium | reverse complement strand
TCGCAATTTTCCGGAGCAAAGCCACTTACGGACAGTCATAGGCGAAACGTTTAGTCTATCCGCTGCTTCTTCCGGGGTTAGCAATCTAGCTAGGTTAAGGGGGTATTTCTTTATAACTCAAATCAACCAAATCATTTTTTGTTTCTATTCCGTTTCTATTGCAGTGTATTGCCTTTGCAGTATAATGGAATTGATTCTGCCGGCAACCTTGCCGGCGAAGGGAATGAGTTTATGGTATGAATCCTGTGAACCCCTCCGTTTGGAAGCGGATCAGGCCGTGTGAAACAGCCATCCAAGCCGGTCTGCGATTTGGTGACAAAGGGACACACACAAGTCGTACTATCATGCTTCGTGAACTAAGCGACTTGCTGGCTGTGGTACCAAAGTCAGCAACTCGTAAGGATTACGCGTCTGCCATCATCGAAGACAATGTTCTCGGAAAGCAAACAGTATCAACCCGGAAGCTTACTAATCAACGCCTCGGTGAGCTTTATGGTCTTGATCCTCAAATTCCCATCTTTCGTGTGCTCCGTCGTCTTTGGGAAATTGATGAGGCTGGGCGACCGCTTTTGGCACTATTATGCGCATTGGGACGTGACCCCCTTTTACGGGTAACAGCTTCAACCATTCTCTCACTCCAAGCGGGTGAGGAGCTTGTCCGAATAACCTTTGTGGAAGAAATTAAACAATCCACCGGGAATCGATTGAATGAATCGATCTTAGATAAGGTCGCTCGTAATGCTGGAAGTTCTTGGACCCAATCAGGACATCTCGAAGGGCGGGTAAGGAAGATAAGGAAATTCGTTGAACCAACGCCCGGTGCCGTTGCGTTTGCCTTGTGGATCGGATCCCTTTATTCCCTTTCGGGAGAAGAATTGTTGTTAACACCTTGGGCAAGTGTTTTTGATCGAACACCTGAAATGCTGCTTGATACCGTTCTCAGGGCTAAGCAACAGCGGCTTCTACATGCCCGAATCGGAGGCGGTGTTGTAGAAATTGATCCCACTATCGTGGATCCAGTGGCGGGGGTGCGCTGACGGTGGGTAAGATTGAGGATCTCGCATCACTGTACGAGCGACATATAGGTGTGCCGTGGCAACGGACGATTGCGGGCGCCCAACGTGTGGTGATAGTGGTTTACGATAAGGAACTTGAGAGAGCCTTCCGTGCCAGAAAAGGCGAATTTGAGCAGAGAACTCGGGATACAGGCCATGGGTGGGTAGAATTCGACTGTACACGGTGCTTTGCGGAATGGATGGCAGCAGACGAGTATCGGGAGGAATATTTTGAATACCCTAGTGATCTGACATTAAAGTTGGAGAGTGAGTTTACCGAGTATGTGGCTGATTCTCTCCGGAATCTGCTCCGGTCCAGTGATGAGAACACGGTGGTGGCCGTGACGGGGGTTGCAAGTCTTTATGGATTTATGCGGTTGTCCGATCTCGTGCGAATTGTAGAACCTGACATCAAAGGCAGGCTTGTCGTATTCTTTCCTGGGACAAAGGATGGTAACAACTACCGCCTTCTTGATGCCCGTGATGGTTGGAACTACCTTGCTCACAGCATCACGCTAAATGGTTCCGGAGGTGCGTTATGAAGATTTTTGAGACGTTGGATCGCGATCCGCGTACGAGTTCCCTTGCAAACGAGGGTCAGGCGCGCATTACTGGTACTCGGGATGACCGTGCAATCCGTGAGCTTCGTGCAGAGCTCGAAACCTTTGTATGTGAGGGTCAATACGGAGATGCAATCGAGCGAATCCTGCAAAGCTATTTGACCCGACTGAATCAACCACGGCAGCATGCAGCTTGGGTCAGCGGATTTTTTGGTAGCGGTAAATCCCATCTCCTGAAAATGCTGGGGCATTTATGGGTCGATACTCCTTTTGAAGACGGATCCACTGCCCGTTCTCTCGTTCCGGAGCTTTCGGATGATATCAGGGCCTTATTACGTGAGCTGGATACGCATGCTGCTCGAATTGGAAAGCCACCAGTTGCCGCAGCCGGGACGTTGCCGTCCGGCAGTGGAGATCATGTGAGGCTTACGGTTCTTTCGATTATTCTTCGTGCATGCGGATTTCCCGATCAATACCCACAGGCGCAATTCTGTTTTTGGCTGCGGGACCAAGGATACCTTGAGCAAGTGCGTACTGCCGTTGAAGCTGCGGGTAAAGATTGGTTCAAGGAACTCAACAATATGTATGTTAGCCCTTTGATTGCACAGGCTGTTTTGGCCTGCGATCCCAATTTTGCCACTGACGAGCGCCAAGCACGCCAAGTTCTCCGGGCGCAGTTTCCAAATCCTACAACAGATATTTCTACCGCCGAGTTTATTGAGGCGGCCCGCAAAGCGCTTTCATCCGATGGAGAGCTTCCACTGACCGTTCTTATACTCGACGAAGTTCAGCAGTACATCGGTGACTCTACGGACCGTGCGGTGACATTTACCGAGATTGCCGAGGCTATTCAAACACAGATGGACAGCCGTGTCATGCTCGTCGCATCCGGGCAGTCTGCTTTATCGTCAACGCCATTGCTTCAAAGGCTTCGTGATCGTTTTCATATTCATGTTCAACTGGCGGACACGGATATTGAAGCTGTTACCCGCAAAGTCTTGCTTCGTAAAAAACCAAGTGCAGTTGATCATATTCGTAACGTGCTTGAAAGAAATGCCGGCGAAATTTCGAAGCATTTGCAGGGAACCCGCTTGGCGGAACGAACAGAGGATCGTCAAATTATCGTTGAGGATTATCCTTTGCTCCCCTCACGGCGCCGGTTCTGGGAGGAGTGTTTTCGGGCGGTAGATGCTGCCGGCACCCACAGTCAATTGCGGTCACAACTCCGGATTTTGAATGATGCGTTGAAAGATATTGCTGAATCCCATCTTGGAATGGTGATACCCGCTGATACACTGTTTGAGGCCATTGCCCCTGACCTCGTGAATACAGGGGTTCTATTAAACGATGTTTTCACAAGAATTAAAGAGCTTGATGATGGCAGCAACGACGGCCGACTGAAGAAACGGCTTTGTGGACTCGTCTTTCTTATCAACAAGCTTCCACGCGAAGCGGGTGCCGATGTGGGTGTGCGGGCAACAGCAAAAATACTTGCTGATTTGTTGGTGGAAGATTTGGACGCTGATTCTGGCCCGTTACGTAAAAACGTTGAAACACTTCTGGAATCTCTTGTCAGTGACGGCTTTCTCATGAAAGTTGGTGATGAATACAGAATTCAAACGACTGAAGGTGCGGAGTGGGATCGTGCTTTCCGGGAAAGGGTTGCTGCTTTGCGGCAAAAGGAACCGGAGATTGCATCGAAGCGAGATCAGCTTTTGGCAAGTGAAGTTCAGAAAATCGTGGGAGAAATTCGCTTGGTTCATGGGGAATCTAAACTTCGCCGAACCATGGTGTTACATGCCCGCGAAGACGAACCTCCAGTTACCAGTGATCAGATCGTCGTATGGATGCGGGATGGCTGGTCGACAAGCCAAAAGGATGTGGAGAATGAGGCCCGTCGTCGTGGCCAAGACGATCCCGTTATCCATATCTTCATACCTCGTTCGGCTGCCGATGACCTCCGAACCCGGATTATTGAAACCGAGGCTGCTAGACAAGTGCTGGACTCTAAGGGTAATCCCAGCACTCCGGAGGGTAAAGAGGCCCGTGAAAGTATGTCTAGTCGACTCCAGATGGCTCAATCGGCTCGTGATGATCTGATCCATGAGGTGATTGCTTCCGCAAAAGTATTTCAAAGCGGTGGTAATGAGGTATATGGTGATTCATTGAAATCCAAGATCGAAACTGCCGCCAAAGCTTCCTTGGCTCGCCTGTTCCCACGTTTCGGCGAAGGGGATCATCGGTCTTGGGATATTGCGTTGAAACGGGCACGTGAGGGATCTGACCAACCCTTTAATATAGTGGGTTGGAGTGATTCAATAGAAGACCATCCTGTAGCCAAGGAAGTGTTAAACGTTATAAGTAATGGTGCCAAGGGTGGTGACGTACGGAAGATTTTAAAGGGAGCTCCTTACGGTTGGCCTCAAGATGCTATTGATGCGGCTTTAGTGGCATTACACCGTACTGGTGTCCTTCGTGCTACGCTGAACGGAAAGATTGTGCTTCCGGGCCAGCTCGATCAGAACCGTATTTCCAGTGCCGAGTTTCGCCCTGAGAAGATCCGTCTGGGAACTGCGGACAAGATTGCACTGCGTGGTCTGTACCAAAAAGCCGGGGTGTTAGCAAAATCAGGTGAGGAAGAATTGAAAGCGAACCAGTTCTTGGACAAGCTTTTGGAACTCGCAAGAGATGCGGGAGGCGATCCCCCTTTGCCGGCTCGACCGGATACCACGAAGATTCAGGAGTTGAAGCGTCTTGCCGGGACGGAGCAACTAGGAGCAATCCTTCAAATCAAAAACGAAATGGAAAAGTGGATTTCCGAGTGGGCTGAATTAAAGCAGCGCGCAGAAAAACGGTTGCCAGGATGGAGGTTACTGGAGCGTCTGCTCGACCATGCCGAAACACTTCCGGTTGCTGCAGAGGTAAAACCCGAAGTGGAGGCCATTCGATTAAAACGATCCCTTTTAGAGGAGACGGATCATGTCCCACCCATACGGGCAAAGGTCGCAGCTGCCCTCCGTGACGCCGTGACTAAACAATATGATGCATTCCAAAAAGCATGGGAAGAAGGAATGCACATACTTCAGAACGATCCTTCTTGGAATGCCCTTGACGATAATACATGGAAAGATATATTTGCCCAAGTCGGATTACGGTCACCGGTCAAACCGTCAATAAAAAGTGATGAAGACCTTTTGCAAGCACTCGACAAACAACCGATTGCCGCGCGTATAGATACCGTGGCGGCAGTTCCTGAGCGGGTTGCCCGAGCTCTTGAAGAAGCTACACGCAGGCTAAAACCAAAAGCCAGACGCATCTCACTCCGACCTGCTACACTTGAAACGGAAGATGATGTCAAAGCTTGGCTAGCCGAGCACGAAAGTAAGCTTCTTGAAGCCATTAGACAGGGTCCGATCATCATCGGTTAAGGAGGGAAAACCCAATGTCAGTACTTTCAAGCGAATTACGTAACCAGCTTGCCCGGGTGGTGGTGGCCGCCCGGGAGGCCGCCGAGACAGGTGCTCGCTCCGCTCTCCAGGCTCTTGCGGTTCATCACTACGAGCCATATAGTCCGATGACACCCGAACAACGCAGACTGCGTAATCGGCTTCGTGCGCACGGAAGACAGCTCGGCGACAAGCGTAATCCCAAGGATGGTACCCAGGAGATCGACCTCCTTGTTCGCGAATGCGCTTATCAGCACTGGCATCGCATGCTTTTCGCTCGCTTCCTTGCTGAGAACAATTTGCTTATCGAGCCAAATTCCGGTGTAGCCATCACAATGTCCGAATGTGAGGAGTTGGCTCGTGAACAGAGGGAAGATCCGTGGATGATGGCCAGCCGTTTCGCTCAGCGGATGCTCCCCCAGATTTTTCTAATGGATGATCCGGTTTTGGAAGTCACCTTGCCGCCGGAGACGCGGCAGACACTGGAGCGATTACTGGCCGAGCTTCCTTCCGATGTTTTTACTGCTGAAGATTCTCTTGGGTGGACCTATCAATTCTGGCAGTCGGCTGAGAAGGAACGTGTCAACAATAGCGGAGAGAAGATAACGGATCGAACGCTTCCTGCAGTTACGCAATTGTTTACCGAACACTACATGGTACTCTTCCTCCTACATAACACGATCGGCGCTTGGCACGCCGGTAAGATTCTTGCCAATCGGCCGGAACTTAAACAGTCCGCGCAAAACGAGCAGGAACTTCGTGAAGCGGTAGCGATCAATGGCTATAGCTTCGACTACCTTCGATTTGTTCGGGAACCAGTTAATGAGAAGGATGACAACGGAGCAAAAGGTCCTTGGCGACCGGCTGCAGGAACGTTCGACGGTTGGCCGCGCCAAGCGAAGGACCTTAAAGTGCTTGACCCTTGCTGTGGTAGCGGGCACTTTCTCGTTGCTGCATTCCATTTGCTGGTTCGATTGCGCATGACTGAAGAGGAATTATCGTTGGAAGAGGCTATCCGGGCTGTACTTGCCGAGAATCTCTTTGGGCTGGAGTTAGACGCTCGTTGTACGCAGATTGCAGCGTTTAATTTGGCACTTACTGCATGGAAGATGGTGGGTCGTGTCATTGATCTTCCACCTCTCAACATTGCCTGTTCGGGTCTGTCCATCGGGGTGTCCAAAAATGAATGGCTAAAGCTTGCCGGTGAGGATAGTAGCTTGAGATATGGTATGGAGCAGTTGTATGACCTTTTTGAACAAGCTCCGGAACTTGGTTCACTAATCGATCCGCGTCGTGCGCTCCCTGATGGAAATGCTACATTGTTTGCCGAGCTTTCGACGTTGCTCAGTAGCGTTTTCAAGAGCAAGGAGGTTGTTACCAGTGACGAGCAATGGGAGATAGGAGTAGCTGCTAAAGGTATAGCTAAAGCTGCAGAAATGTTGGTTAACGACTACACACTTATTATCACAAATGTTCCATATCTAGGGCGTGGTAACCAAAGTGAGAAATTAAAGGCTTTTGCAGACGATTATCACAGCGAAGCAAAGCAAGATCTTGCGACAATGTTTGTGGATAGGTGTTTACGGTTCTTGGACAAAAATGGTTCATTGGCTGTAGTAAGTCTTCAAACCTGGTTATTCCTCCCGCGCTATTTTAATTTTAGAAAGCGCTTGCTATCAAACCTGACTTGGAATGTTGTTGCAAAACTTGGTTCAGGGGGATTTGAAACGATTAGCGGTGAAGTCGTAAATACTGCAATGTTGGTAGTATCTAACTCAAGGCCATCAGACAAATGGGCCATTTCCGGGCTAGATGCAACCTATTCACTATCAGTAGCTGAGAAGAAGAAAATCTTACTGACCGGTCCTGTTAAGTATGTAAACCAAGTAAATCTCAGACGGGGTCAATATGTCATCCGCCTAG
>CALGNY010000034.1 GCA_937958375.1 uncultured Bacillaceae bacterium | reverse complement strand
AGCATAGGTGAGACCCCGCAGTGCTTTAGCACGAGGAGGCTCACCAGCTCCCCGTTGTAAAGAAGACACTGCGATTGATCGCAGATGTCGCCTTATGCCCTTTGGGTAAAAGCGGAGTATATTTCCGTAGCGGTGATGATGCACTATTGTTCGTTCTTTCTGAGTAAAAATAGTTTTTTACCAGCCTCTTTTTATGTACTCTTAACCAAACAACAATTACCACTCCTGACAGTCAGGGGCGCAATGCCTACATCCATCAAACATTCGATAAGGGTGTTTCAATTTTGCTGATTTTAGGGCTTGGTGGCAGTCATTGAATTGACCTAAAAATATGTATTTCTCTTTCGTTTGCAAGTATGAGCAACCCTCCGCATGTACTTTGAAAATTCCTTTTTGATTTGCTTTTACACCACAATAGTAAGGAATCATCACGCTTTCCTCCTTTGCTGTAATATAGTTCGGCAAATTAGTCGAAAATCCTTTATTTACAGTTATTTTGTTTCTTAAGTCTTACCATTATGGAAAAAATGACCGACTCATCTGTTGAGCCGGTCATTCGCTTAATCGATTTCGTCATCCTTTTTATTATCTTTTTCTTCATATTTCCGTTCCGATTGGGAAGTTTCCTGGTATCCTGCGCCATCACGGTTTTTCATCTCGTCAATCTTTAAGTCTTCCATCGGTATATCATCCGTATGCTTTTGTTCTTCCATTTCATCCAATGCTGTTCGCTTTTCATCAAAAACGGAATCTCTTTTTCCTTTTGGAAGCTCATTCTTTTTATCTTTACCCATGGGATCACCTCAAGATCATCAGACTTTACTAATGATGTACCTCTTTTTTGGACGCAATAAACGTTTGAGACGAGTCATTTCCTACTTCTTTCATTATCTGATAAAATTAAATAGAGTATGTGAAAAGAATTTTAGAGAATCGTTTCATTTGAAAAAAAATATCGAAAAAGATCAACAAAGAAAGGTAAATGATAGTTTCAAAGTTTGCTTGTATAGAAAACGGTCAGCAGGAAAAGCTAGAGATAGATTGATTGTGAAGGTGATTTGAAGGAGGAGAAACAGGGGATGGAAACGTCGATGATGGCTCAGCATTCGAAAATTGAAAGACTTGTAGCGAATATGGAAAAGGTAATGATTGGTAAACGGGAAGCGGTTGAATTGACCGTTGTCGCTTTATTGACAGAGGGGCATGTTCTGTTGGAAGACGTTCCGGGTGTAGGGAAGACGATGCTCGTCCGGTCGCTGGCCAAATCGTTGGACTTGGATTTCAAACGGATTCAATTCACACCTGATTTATTGCCATCTGACGTTACAGGGATGTCTGTTTATAACCAAAAGGAAATGACTTTTGAATTCCGTGCTGGACCGATTTTTGGAAACATTGTGTTGGCGGATGAGATTAACCGAACGTCACCAAAGACCCAATCGGCATTACTGGAAAGTATGGAGGAGCGGAATATTACAGTCGATGGAAATACGATGGCATTAAAACGACCTTTCTTTGTGATGGCAACCCAAAACCCGATTGAGTATGAAGGAACATATGCGTTGCCCGAAGCACAGTTGGATCGGTTTTTGCTGAAGCTTCAATTAGGCTATCCGACGTTGCAAGAGGAGGTCGAAATGCTTGATCGAACGTCAGCCGTTCATCCGGTTGATCAAATTGAAGCGGTCATGACAAAAGAAGAAGTGATTGACCTACAACAGGAAGTCAAACACACCCATCTGAGCCAGCATGTCAAAGAGTATATCGTCAAAATCATTCATCAGACACGTAATCACTCGATGCTTGATTTAGGGGCTAGCCCGAGAGCTTCCATTGCATTGATGCGGGCTTCGAAAGGTTATGCATTTTTGCAAGGGCGTGATTATGTCATTCCGGATGATGTCAAACAAATGGCCCCTCACGTTTTGAGTCATCGCTTGCTTGTCAGCTCGGAAGCGCGTTTTGAAGGACGCACGGTTACTTCGATTGTGAATGAGGTCATCAACCAAACCATGGTACCAATGGATCGAGGTTAATCTGATGAGTCCATTACGTTTGACAGTCCGATTTATTTTTGTCCTCGTCTTGTTTGGTTTGCTTTTTTCGTATGCCATGTTTCAAGGTGGCTTTGTCAGTTGGTTTTTGTTTTTCAGTTTTCTCCCCGTCCTCCTGTATTCGGTTTATTTAGCGATTTACCCAATGAATTGGTCACAAACAGAACGGAAGTTTTCGAAAAAATATGCGGAAGCAGGGCAGGACGTCGAAGTAGAAATTACGTTCAGACGCCTGTTGCCATTACCTCTTTTTTACATCATCGTAGAGGATCAGTTACCTGAAGAAATCATGTGGAAAGAGACTCGCGAAAAAAAGTATCAATTTCTAAGCCGTCCATCGATTTTGAAGAATCGCTCCCCTCAAAAAACGATTATTTTTCCGTGGTTTAAGCGAACCGTGACGTTTCGTTACATTCTCGATCATATTCCGCGTGGAAGTCATCATTTTTCACAAGTGAAAATGGTTAGTGGTGATTTTCTCGGAATGATCAAAAAGGAAAGGGTTCTATCCATTCCTTCCGTTCTTCATGTCAAGCCGTGGGGAAGATCTCTTAAACAATCCAATGAGATGTCAACGTTTGATGAGGGGAAGCAGACGGCGTTCTCACCACAAATCAGGCATACAAATATGGTTGCTGGTGTGAGGGACTATGCACCGGGAGACCGTTTTTCTTGGGTTGATTGGAAAACGACGGCAAAAAAACAAAAGCTGACGACGAAGGAATTCGAGCAGGAAAAGCACAAGGATTTGACGGTCATGCTGAACGGAATTGCACCGGCTAATCGGTGGTTGGCATTTGAAGCTTCGGTGGAAATCGGTCATGCATTGGCTCATCAATCGCTACGGCTTTATGGTAATGTCCAAATGATTTTTGCGGGGAAGGAAAGAGAGGAAATCCTTCTCACCAACCGAAAACGATCGACCGAGCAATTGATCCAATTCTTGACGAGTGTTCGTCCCGTTGAGGAAGGGTCGTTTTATGAGCAGCTGACAAAAGAGGCGATCCAGCGTTCCCAGGAACGGAATTTGCTGATTGTGTCGTCTGAAATCAATCAACAAATCGGAGAAACGTTGATTCGATTGCATCAACAAGGCAGGGAAATCGCATTCATTTTTATCGCAGGGAAAAACCAGCTGCAAGATGATGAGCGGGCTGTAATCCATCGTATGAAACAAAGCCCTGTGTCGTTTTCATGGTTAAAAGAAGAAGACTTAATGCGGAGTCAAATTGAGGTGAACGCTTGATGCGTTTAAATGGTAATCCAGCACACCCTTGGATGAGTCTAATTTTATATGTAGGTGCCATGCTCTTGTTGTTTGAGTGGATTACTCCGCTTGAAATTGTATCGGACACAGGCTATGTGCACTTATTTTACTTATTTGTGGCGTATTGTTTTTTGTTGACGGCCATTCATATGCCTGTTTGGCTACGGTCTCCGTTAAAATTGGTTGGACTATTGTTCATCATCCATTATTTATTTTTCGATGTCACATTCCTTTCAAGGGAGTGGATTGGCCATTTGATCAGCGATTTGCAGGTAAACATTGAGCTGTTTTCTGGCCAGAATTGGATGCAACTGACTCCATTGTTCCGTACGCTGCTTTTCTTGATTCTTTTATGGATGCTCAGTTATCTGCTTTATTATTGGTTTGTCATCGTGAAAAGACCGCTATCTTTTATCGTGTTCACGTTTATTTATATCACGGTGTTGGATACGTTTACGGATTATTCTGCAATCTGGCCGATTATCCGATCGTTTGTCATTGGGGTCAGCATACTTGGAGTCAGTCATTTATTTAAGATGGCAGAGAACGAGCGAATCCGGATTCAGTCGTTTCGTGTGTTGATGAAATGGTTAGCCCCATTATTGATTGTGATTGTCGTTGGGACATCAATCGGTTATGCGGCACCGAAATTCGACCCACAATGGCCGGATCCGGTGCCATTCCTGCAAGGGGCTGCGGAGGAAGGCTTCAGTGGAAGCGGTTTTCAAAACCAAGTTCAGCGGATCGGATACGGTGAGAACGATGAGCAGTTGGGCGGTGGCTTTTTAGCGGATGATACGACCGTGTTTTACGCATCGGCTCGAACCAGTCAATATTGGAAAGTCGAAACAAAAGACTTTTATACCGGAAAAGGCTGGGAACGGACGGTGGAGGGTGAGTTTATTGAAGGCGCACCTGGAGAGGTCTTAGCCCTTCAGCCGTACGACATCGACGTGGAGCGGATTCCGACAGAGTCTACCATCCAAATGGTTGAACCAGGAAACTTAACGAAGCTTCCGTACCGGTATGGAACCACATCTTTCACAGACTTCCCGGTTAAATATAACCCAGAAACAGGGGAAGTGAACAACCTGAGCGGTTCACCTTCAGACGGGTATCATATAGAAGTCATGCGACCGAATTTCCCCTTGAATACATTGAGAGAAGCGAGAAATCTCGATTGGCATGTCTCGGATGCTTACCTGCAATTGCCGGATTCCATACCCGATCGCATCCATCATTTGACACAGGAGATTATCGAAGGTGAAGAAAATCCCTACGATCAGGCGAAGGCGATTGAGCAATTTTTTACGCGTGATGGATATGAGTATGAAACGGAAGATGTACCCGTTCCATATGAAGAAGCGGACTTTGTCGATCAATTCCTCTTTGAAACGAAACGCGGTTACTGTGACCATTATTCAACATCGATGGTCGTCATGTTGCGCTCAGCAGATATTCCAGCTCGTTGGGTGAAAGGATTTACTGGAGGCGAATTGGCCAACCAAGCAAATGTATTCGATACCGAGGGCATGAATACGTATGAGATTCAAAATAACCATGCCCATTCGTGGGTAGAAGCTTATTTTCCTGAAGTTGGTTGGGTGCCGTTTGAGCCGACGGTCGGCTTTTCAAACCAGTCGGATTTTGTGACCGGAGAGGACACGGAAGATTTACTTGACGATCGTGAAGAAACGGAAGACTATGAACAAGATATTCCAGAACCAGAATTGGATGAGGGACCCGAGCAAGAGGAGACTGAGGAAGAAGATGAAAATGAAACAGCTGGGGCATCGGATTTCTCAGGCTACACATTTGTGAAGTGGCTCGTCGTAATCGGATTATCGTTGTTTGTGCTTTGGTTGATTTTCCGCAACCGTTATCGTTTCTTGTCGTATTGGAAGAAAAATCAGCTCAAACGAAATCCTGATCAGAAAACGTTCGTAAATGCGTATGGATTTTTGTTGAAGCTTTTATCGAATGAAGGCTACCGGATGAAAAGTGGGCAAACGTTACGAGAGTTTGCAACCCATGTCGATCGACAGATGGGTAACTCGGATATGTCTTCACTGACGTCCTATTATGAACGTGCGGTTTACCGTGAAGAGGATCTTTCCAACGAAAATGACCAAATCGATCGGTTGTGGAACAAGATTGTTCGAAATTTGATTGCATAAACGGGGGAAGTTGATAGAATCGTTTTGATTTGGTGGATTTAAACGTACTATCATGCTGCCTTTCAATTCGATCATTCGTAAATTCCCTCTTGACGAAATCGGGAAGAGCTTGTAAAGTATAGATGTAATATAAAAAACTTGAACACTTCGTATAATATTGGGGATATGGCCCAAGAGTTTCTACCAGACTACCGTAAATGGTCTGACTACGAGTGATTGTCGAATAACCGAAGGAGACGTATGGACAGTTGTCTGTATGTTTGTCGGTGGTTTTGCAATCTTCCTCGTAGCACTCTTGGAACTTCCAAGGGTGCTTTTTGCTTTATGAATTTCCATAAAGTCGTAGTCGTTCAAGGAAATCGAGGGGGAAATCGCAGTGAAAAAATATTTTCGTTTTGAGGAATTAGGTACGAACTATCGTACAGAATCCGTTGCTGGACTAACGACGTTTCTGGCGATGGCATATATCCTGTTCGTTAACCCTGCCGTCCTTAGTTTAAGCGACGTGGAAGGGGTCGAAGGGATGGACCCAGATGCCGTTTTCGTAGCGACGGCACTAGCCGGTGCAATCGGTACGTTGATTATGGGGCTACTTGCGAAGTATCCGATCGCATTGGCGCCGGGTATGGGTCTGAATGCTTTCTTCGCTTATAGTGTTGTTCTTGGTATGGGAATCCCTTGGGAAACAGCTTTGGCGGGTGTCTTGGCTTCCGGACTCATTTTTATTGTTTTGACACTGACGGGAATTCGCCAAAAAGTGATCGATGCCATTCCGAATAACTTGAAATTGGCCGTCGGTGCTGGGATTGGTCTGTTCATCGCATTTATCGGATTGCAAAATGTCGGACTGATCCAAGCCGATGAAGCAACATTAGTTGCGTTGGGTGATCTCACGGATCCTGGTATCCTATTGACGATCTTCGGTGTGTTCGTCACGGTTATTTTATTGGCTGCAGGACTTAAAGGCGGCGTATTTTACGGAATGATCATCACAGCAATCGCGGGAATGATTGTTGGCTTGATTACGGTTCCGACAGGTGTAAACGATGTTGTCGGCAGCGTTCCAAGCTTGGCACCTACATTCGGTGCAGCCATTACGCATTTTGGTGAAATTTTCACATTAGATATGTTGGTTGTCATTTTAACCTTCTTGTTCGTCGACTTTTTCGATACGGCAGGTACGCTTGTGGCCGTTGCGACGCAAGGTGGTTTGATGAAAGACGGCAAACTGCCACGTGCCGGTAAAGCCCTTTTTGCAGACTCGGCTGCTACCGTCAGTGGAGCGGTTCTCGGAACATCTACGACAACTTCTTTCGTCGAATCCACAACAGGTGTAGGAGCTGGAGGACGAACTGGTTTTGCGTCTATCGTGACAGCGGGTCTATTCTTGCTGGCCCTGTTTTTCTCACCATTATTAAGCGTCGTAACGACAGAAGTCACTGCACCAGCCTTGATCATCGTAGGTGTGTTGATGGTTGCGAACCTACGCCAAATCGAATGGGACAAATTCGAAATCGCCGTTCCGGCATTCTTGACGATTTTGATGATGCCATTGACCAACAGTATCGCGACTGGGATTGCAATTGGCTTTATCTTCTATCCGATTACGATGCTGGTGAAAGGCCGATATAAAGAAATCCATCCGTTGATGTATGTATTAGGCGTTATATTCGTCCTCTACTTCATATTCTTAAATTAAGGGACTTTCAATCTGAAATCTCCACCGACTCGTTCATGTACAGTTGGTGGGGATTTTTTATTCTCATCTTTCTTCTTACTACAAACGATGGAGGATTTTTTTGATTGACCCACCACTCAATTGGTATTAAAATACATAGGAATTGAAGCAAGCTGTCGATCGAATATAATGGCTTAGCATATTCAATCGAGGGAAGACTTACACTAAAGTAAGTTCATTCGAGAGGGGAAATCCATTGTTAGAAACAGGTTTTATAATGGTCGCGATTATATTCGTCGTTAATATCGTTTATGTATCCTTATTGACCGTGCGAATGATTTTCACGTTAAAGGGAAAAAAATATATTGCAGCCAGTGTCGGTGTGTTTGAAATCACCGTCTATGTCGTCGGACTGGGTTTGGTGCTGGATAATCTCGGCGAAATCCAGAACGTAGTTGCTTATGCCTTAGGTTATGGTCTTGGTGTAATCACAGGCATGAAAATCGAAGAGAAATTGGCGATCGGGTACATTACCGTCAATGTCATATCATCCAATCCCGATATCCCATTCACACGGAAGCTTCGTGCCAAAGGATATGGTGTGACGAGCTGGTATGCCTATGGGATGGATGGCGACCGGCTGGCGCTCCAAGTGCTGACACCCCGGAAATATGAATTGATGCTGTACAAAGCGATTAAAGAGATTGACCCAAAAGCCTTTATCATCGCTTATGAACCACGGCAAATTCATGGTGGTTTCTGGGTGAAGAAGGTAAAGAGAGGCCGATTGAAAGATGAGGAAGAAAAAATACAGAGTCAGTGATGGGTGTGGGGTAGCGAGCGGTTATTTTATCGAACTCAACGCAGAGCCCGAGTTCGATGAAATAAATTAGTTTTATTTGACCAAACTTACCGTAAAGCATCATTTTGATGAAATAAATTGATTTTATTTAAGCGAACATAGCGTTG
>CALGNY010000033.1 GCA_937958375.1 uncultured Bacillaceae bacterium | reverse complement strand
GACATCCCGCCGACGAATACACCCATCATCGCAGCGATTCCCATGACCGGCTCCATTCCGAATGTCAACGGAAGGGTGAGGACGATTGCCATCGCTACGGTAAAACCAGGAATCAATCCAGCGACGACGCCGACCACAACGCCGACAAAAATGACGAGCAGTATTTCAAAAGTAAATATTTCTTGGAAACCTAACGTCAGTAAATCAAACATGCTGTGCTTCCCCCCTTAAAAGAAAATTCCTGTTGGGAATCTGACTTGAAGGACGTTTTGAAAAAATAAGTATAATCCAACCGTAAGTACAACAGAAATACTTGAAATCGTTATGATATCTTTCTTCGTTTTCGGCCCGACGACAAGTGCGGTTACAATCATGAATGCAATCGTTGCGATGATGAATCCGATGATTTGAATGGCGATAATGTAACCAAGCAACAATGCCAACGTGATGAAAACGAGTTTATGTTCAGTGACCATTTCCTTTAACTGAGCTTTCACTGAAGTTGATTTTTCTGGATCTCTTCCTTTATAAAGCTTGATGGCTTCTTGGATGATCAAAATCAAAGATAAGAGACCTAGCAACACAGCGATTACTTGTGGAAAACTCCCTGGACCTAGCTGTGATTCATTCATCGATGGTAAGTCTCCGGCATTGATAAAAATGATAATCGATAATAGGAGAAGCGCAATCCCTACGATTAATTCACCCACTGTCTTTCCTCCTCAATAAACAGAAAAGAGGGAAAATGAATTCCCTCTATGTCTTTATTCGTCTGTAATTTCAGCCATGATGTCGCTGATGATTTGATCTTGACCTTCCAAATACTCCATATAATCTTCGCTACCTCTGAAGTTCACAATGCCACCGGTTTGTTCGACAGCTTCAATGTAAGCTTCATCTTGTGAGGTTTCTTCTAGCACTTTTTCTAACTTCTCAATGATTTCGTCCGGTGTATCGATTGGTGCAACATAGCCACGGTTGATTGCCATCTCTAAGTCGTACCCATTCTCTTTAAACGTCGGGATATCACTCACATCATCAATGCGTTCGTCCGTTCCAACCGCAATAAATTTGATATCTCCTGCTTCCGCAAAAGATTTTGCAGATGGGTAATCGACGATGGAAGCTTCAATATGCCCACCAGCCAAGGCTTGAATCGCTTCTGCAGTACCTTCATAACCAACTAAATTGTAATCGATGCCAAGCACTTGTCCGATTTGTTCTACCCAAACACGTGGAATTCCAGCAACCGTACCACCGAATTGAACGGTATTATTTTGTCCATACTCAACGAATTCATCCAATGTATCTACGCCGAGATCATCCGATACAGCCAAAAACTGATACGCTGATGTCATCGCTGCGATCGGCTTGAAGTCATCATAGTTGATATCTGACACACCGGAATGGTGCGCAACCAAGTGACCTTCGTGGATTTGACCGATACTATATCCATTCGCATCCTTTTCAGCCAACTCTTCCATACCTACCGTTCCACCAACACCTGGAACGTTGACCGGCACGATATCCGTGTCAATATAATTGGATCCATGCTCTGTGACAAAACGACCTTCTAAGTCACTTCCACCACCAGGTGACCATGGAATAATCATTTCAATTTCTTGGGAAGGAAAATCCTCCGCCGACTCAACCTCATTCCCGCAAGCCGCCAACAAGCCAGCCATTAGGACAATAATCAAAGTTAAAACGCTAACCTTTACTTTATTCATTTAATATGTCTCTCCTTTTTTCTATTTATGTGGTAAAGGAATTCTTACAATTTAGATATTTGTTAAGTATAATGGATTTCAAAATGTTTATCAAGCACTGTAAACGCTTTTATTTAGAAAAGTTTTTGGTAATTTGGTGAACATTTTGGAGTGTTAGTTGTGGAAGCGGTAACAATGTGAATTTGGAAGGTGGGTATTTAGTCTAGGGTGCTATGTAGTTAATTTAGAAGCGCAGTAAAACTATTAAGGGAGTTAACATTAAAGCTGAATAGATTAAACATTGAATGTGCACGAATTAACGTTGAAGCTGATTCAATCAACATTGAAGATGCAGGATTTAACGTTGAAGCTGATTCGTTCAACATTGAAGATGTAAGATTAAACATTGAAGGCAAATGGGCTAACATTGAAGATACACAAATAAACATCGAAGCTAATATCGATAGTGTAGAATATTCAGCTTGTCATCCTGCTAGAAATCGCTATACTTAAAAGTACAATTAAATATAAAGGAGCGATT
>CALGNY010000032.1 GCA_937958375.1 uncultured Bacillaceae bacterium | reverse complement strand
ACCGTCCTCGGAAGAGTCATCGGCCTCTATCGCAATATTCATTAATTCTTCAATGAGGCTGGGACATAACTAAGTTACTCTTATCAGAATTCGAATTATGCACAATTTAGCGTAGGAAATATACGTAGACTCCTACGGGAAGAAGAGCATCGGTGAGACCCCGGAGTGCTTTAGCACGAGGAGGCTCACCAGCTCCCCGTGGAAAGCGTAGTATATTTCCGTAGCGGTGACTATGCACTAGTGTTCGTTTTCTTCTGAGTAAAAATAGTTTCGTCCCAGCCTCATTTTTATTATTTCTTATGGTCAATCGTCAGAACCTAGTGGTGGAGTGTTTATTCTTTCTGCAGAAAAGGAGTAGCGTGAATGCGCTACTCCTTCTTTTTGCGTGCAACATAAGTGATCGCCTTGGCATGAAGCCACATCTCTTGGTCGTCGCGAACTGTTTTGAATTCTAATGGCTCGACAAAACGATTTATGATCTCCCAGTTTTCATAATTTTGATCTAGCCGACTAAGCAAATCTTCTGCAGGTCGATCAATCTCCATCGTGTTCTCTTCGTCTTCATCGGATGCCTCTGCGTTAATGATGATACAATGGATTCCACCCGGCTTGGTCCCTTTCTCCATACGACTTAAAATTTTCTCGAATGCAGATTCTGTTCTCGCATGCTCAAGACTCGAGACGGCGACGATGAAATCAAAATAATTTTCCTGTATTTGATAATCACTGATATCAGATTGTATGCCTTGGACTGCATGAGCTACCTCATACTCTTTCGCATACGTTCTCAATTGTTCGATTGCCGTATCCAGCAAGTCGACACAAACGACTTTCCCGCCTCGGCTCTGAATGTCCTGTGCAATCGGAATACTGTGCCTACCTACTCCAGATCCTAAATCTAGCACGCGTAAATTCGGTTGTTGTCGGATTAGCTTAAAAGCGTCCATCACCGAAGGAATCGGCTCAGAAAGCCATGTTCCCTCTTCAAATAGTTCGTGTTCTTCGTAAAATTGTTCGTGATATTCTTTTTCTTCTTCGCGAATTTGCTTTGTTTGATGGTCCATTGATTCGTTATCCATTTGCTACCTCCGAAATTTTCATATCGTTACATCCATTCCAATTCCCTCTCTCGTGAAAAAATAAGCAGCCAGGTATATTCCCGACTGCTCCTACGCAAAATGTCCACCGATTTTTTTGCTCCGGTCAAGTGCAATTCCGCCACTTGTGTAGCTACTGGCCCGAAGTATCGCTGTCGAGCCGTACTTTTCCCGGATATGATCCATTACTTTTCCGACACTTTTCTTTTTTTCCTGGTTCTCAAATAGATCCAGCTGTGTGCCGGCCTCATCATTTAGATTGGTCAACGTGACGAACGCCCGGCGAATTTTGCTTTCCCCATCATAAAATTTATGAAATAGATGCAAGCACATTTCGTAAATATCCAATGTTTCATTGCTTGCTACATCTTTTGAAACCGACCGACTGAATCCGCCCCCTGTTTCCGTTGAATAACCGATACCAAGATGGACGGTGCGACCTTCCTTGCCATCTCTTCTCGCCCGCCTGCATGCTTCTTCACATAAATCGAGCAAGCAAGCGTAAATTTCGCTTTGATCATAGTCCCTTAATAAGGTCATCCCGTGTCCATAGCCTTTTTGCTCTTCCTTTGTGAAATTCCCGGTGACTGGGCTTAAATCCACCCCCCAGGCATGCCAATAAAGCTGCTCACCCATGATTCCATATCGTTTCTTCAATGAAGCAAGCGGCGTATGGGCCAACTGTCCAAGTGTCACAATCCCCATACGGTTCAAATTACGCATCATCCGGGAACCAATCCCCCAGATTTTTTCGATCGGAATGGGCCACAGCAATCGGAAAACGTCTTCGTAACGACATTCCGCAATCCCGTTGGAGGCTTTTTTCGCGTGGATATCCATGACGACTTTCGCCAAAAATTTATTGTCTCCAATCCCTACCACACATTCAATCCCAAATTGATCCCGTATGTTCTGTTGCAATAGCTCAGCAATTTCATATACCGAGCCATATAGCCGTTCCAAGCCATCCACCGTTACCCATAATTCATCGACGGAATAAACGTGAACAGATTCCTTTGGCACAAAATCCGTAATCATTTTTGTGATTTCCACCGAAACATCCAAATAGTCACCCATATGAGCTTGTGCAATGATGATTTCAGGGTCATCCGGCAGTTCAAAATAACGGCTGACGTTTCCAATCCCGAATTTTTTCTTCAATGCCGGCGATGCCGCAAGAACAATGCTTCCGCTTCGATTCGGATCCCCGACGACTGCAAGCAACGTAGTTTGGGGGTCAAGCCCTCGCTTAATGCATTCCACGCTTGCATAAAAAGACCGCATGTCAATACATAGCACATCGTGTCTCGGATAGAGTGAATAATCGACCGTCTCTTCCATCCTGCCTACTCCTTTCAATCATTCAACCTGCAAAATATGATCCATTCGAATAGACTGTCGTTCATCTTGCCGGTTAGTAAAACGAACCGAATTGGTTTTCGGTTCCAAATACATGACTTTCAATTGTTCTTTTCGATAAGTCCCCGCATCATAATATGTCACTTGAATGTATGTTTGATGCGCAAGGGCTTCTTGAATAAAATGCTCATTGCGTTCCATCTGTTGCTCATCAACAGTTGGTTTCTTTTGATAACGATCCTCTTGCCATAGTTCTTGCAAAATCTCTACATGCTCCGGCAACATGAGTGAGGACCACTTAATGGTTCCACGATCTTGATGCATCACTTATGCCCCCATTTGTTTTTTTCGTTTGACTGGCAAAACAGCCAGTATATTTGTTTTGTTAAAACGTCTGACTTCCCGCTTCGTAAAACAATAAGCAAGGATATGATCATCCGCATTCACTAAGACACGAACAACACGCTGCGTCGCCGTACCATCCTTCTTCATATAAATCATTTCCAGTTTGATCTTTTCGTTTAACGAACGATGAATTAAATAATTCATGCGAACCCCTCCGCAAACAGAACGTTTGTTTTGTGAACGTCTGTTCGTATTATACCACGAAAAATTAATTTTTAACACCGAATTTTAGATTTTTTTCGGTCGTAAAAGAACAAGCGTTCTAAAAACACTGTCATTACAAAGGATTGTAAACGAAAAAATCCTCCCAGTATTTTCTGGAAGGAAGTGATGTTATGACCGATTTAATTGGTTTTCTAGCATCTTTTTTTGCTTCAGAAGTTGCTGAAATTCGGATTCAAGTTCAGAATTGTTCTCTAAACTGAGGCGGCTGAGCACCTCAGAAATCTTAGTCTCAACAGCGAGCAACTCATCTTCATGTGGTTCATGAGCTTTCTTTACCTGCTGTGCATATTGATATGCTTTAAACGAACCATCAAAAACACGAAGTTCAGAACCGGTAAACTCAAAAATTCGCGTGCCTACTTTTTCTAATAAGCGACGATCATGGGAAGCCATTAAAATGGTCCCTTCATATTCGCTCAATAAGACTTCTAACGCCTCCATTGCTTGAAGGTCTAAATAGTTTGTTGGTTCATCCAAAATAATGACATTCGATTCACTGACGAATAGCTTTGCTAAAGAGACCTTGACACGCTCACCTCCACTTAAAACGTGGACCGATTTTAAAACCGTATCTCTTTTAAAACCCAAACGCCCTAAGACAATTCTCGTAGTCGTTTCATCTTGATAAGAAGTAGACATTACATTTTCCAAAATAGATGCTTCCGTATTCAACCCCTCCAGCATTTGACTGAAATAACCAATTTGAACAGATGGAACGAATTGAATACCTTCTTCACAACCGACCAACTTATTCAAAAAAGTCGTTTTTCCGCTTCCGTTAGGCCCCATTAAAGCAATTTTGTCACCTGAACGAATTAGAAAATCGATTGGATCCCAAAGTTTACGACCGCCAATCCATCCACTGATTTGCTCGCCGCGGATTATAATACGATTTTTCAACTCTTTATGATAAGGTAAATTCATTTTTAACGGCTTTGCTTCAAAAGGTTTGTCGACTTGCTCCAGTTGATCTATTCTCGATTGAATTGATTTTACTCCTTGATGCAGTTTCTTTTGTTTCTTTGCAAAATAAGGCTTTGCCCCAAGCGAACCTGCTTCAGAGGCGGATATTTTTTTGGGTGTCCTTGTCGCTCGTTGTGCTTTTTGTTCCTTCGTTTGCATCGCGGTCTCTAGCTGTTTCTTTTTCTTGATGTACTTCTCATAGTCTTTTTCATGCTGTAAAATCTCTAATTCCTTTTGTTGCTTGTAATCTGAGTAATTTCCTTTATAAACATGAATGGATTGCTCATCAATTTCCCAAATATGCGTACAGAAGGAATCTAGGAAATCTCGATCATGGGAAATAACGACAAAAGTTTCAATCCGTTTGAACAGGGATTTTAACCAATCAATATGGTTGATATCTAGATGGGTTGTCGGTTCATCTGCGAGCAAGAGATCGAACGGATGTGAAAACACTTCACGAATGACTGATTGTGAAATCTCCCCACCACTTAAAGTCGATACTTGATCCTTTAATTGAGGAATCAATTCAGTTGTTGCCTGTCTCGTGATGCTTCCTTCAGAAGGTTCTCTCAACCCATGAATCATTTCTAATAAAGTTGTCTTTCCTGAACCATTTACACCGACTAAACCAATTCGATCTCCCTGGTCAATCGATAGATGATCGACCGAAAATAACTTTCGGTTACCAATTTCATAGGTAATAGCTTGAAGTTGAACGATGGCCATCATCATTTCTCCTTTTTTGAGGATAAAAAAATCCTCCTATTTGAACTCAATAACAGGAGGAATTGATCGTATAAAATAATCCTCCTGATCGCTAACATCAATAAAATCCACGCAAAAATTACCCTCTAGTCCAGAAGGTAATGCTGTTATAGATTTTATTGCTTCATCAAAAGGATTAATTGTCCATGGCCCTACAGTTCACCCATTTCTGATCTATAATTAATTTTACTATATCTTGAGAAGTAATTACTGTCAAAAATTTTTCTAAATGAAAAGTCTGTGAGAAACCTTCAGATTTCCCACAGACTCTAACAGCCAAAAAACAGGTTAAATTAATTAATATCCATTCAAATACTGCTCTCTCTCCCAAGGGTGCACTTGGGTTCTGAACATATCCCATTCAATTTCTTTAGAATCAACGAAATGACGCAAGAGGTGTTTGCCTAACGCTTCACGCATGACTTCATCTTCTTCTAATTTTTGAAGAGCTTCGTACAATGTCGCCGGCAGATCCTGCACACCATTTTCTTTGCGCTCTTCTTTGTTCATCGAATAAATATTGCGGTCCACAGGTGTCGGGACATTCAAATCGTTTTCAATCCCGTCCAAGCCTGCCGCTAACATGACTGCCATCGCCATATACGGATTGGCAGCAGGGTCGACGCTCCGCACTTCAATGCGAGTGCTTAAGCCCCGTGAAGTCGGCACGCGAACGAGCGGACTGCGGTTTTGCGTGGACCAAGCCACGTAACAAGGTGCTTCATAGCCTGGCACCAAGCGTTTGTATGAGTTAACGGTTGGGTTCGTAACGGCCGTGAAATTCACTGCGTGTCTTAAAATTCCCGCGGTAAATTGATAAGCGATCTTACTTAATTGCTCTTCACCATTTTCGTCAAAAAAGACATTCTCACCGTCTTTAAACAATGACATATTTGCGTGCATACCTGATCCGTTCACACCAAATAAAGGTTTTGGCATAAAGGTCGCATGCAGACCGTGTTTTCGGGCAATCGTTTTGACGACCAATTTAAACGTTTGGATGTCATCGCAATGTCTCACCGCTTCGGAATATTTAAAATCAATTTCATGCTGCCCAGGTGCTACTTCGTGGTGGGAAGCTTCGATTTCAAAGCCCATTTCTTCCAATTCGAGCACAATATCACGACGGCAATTTTCCCCTAAATCTGAAGGAGCCAAATCAAAATAACCGCCTTTATCGTTTAATTCCAAAGAAGGTTCACCGGTTTCGTCCAGTTTGAATAAGAAAAACTCTGGCTCCGTACCGATATTGAATGTCGTGAAGCCAAGGTCTTCCATCCGCTTCAAGTTTCGCTTGAGATTATATCGTGGGCACCCCTGAAATGGCGTACCATCCGGGTTGTAAATATCACAGATAAATCGGGCAACCTTTCCTTTATCGGATGTCCATGGGAAAACGACGAATGTATCCAAGTCCGGATACAATCGCATATCAGATTCCTCAATACGGACGAAGCCCTCAATTGAGGATCCATCGAACATCATTTGGTTGTCTAATGCTTTGTCTAATTGACTGAGTGGAATCTCCACATTTTTGATCGTTCCTAACAAATCGGTAAATTGTAACCGAATGAAACGAACGTTTTCTTCCTCGATCCTTTTGTAAACATCTTCTCTTGTAATGGTTGGCACAGTTCCTTGTTCCTCCTGTTTTTTAGAAAATAGATTTAGATGAAATGAAAATAGCAACGATGTCAGTCAAACGTACCTCATTTTAATGATAAAACCGGGATAAATCCCCTCGGTTAATGGATGTATGATGTACATATCCTGCTTGCATCAATTCTTTTCTAAGTAAGTCGTGGAGCTCTTCTTCTGATAAGTCGGCACGATGGACTGTTTCGCCCGCTCTTTTTCTTATTCCCTCATTTTTCATTTCTAACACTTCTTTGATTCCAGCTATATTCAATCCTTTGTCTTTTAATGCCTTGATCTCCATTAATCGGTCGACATCATTGTATGAAAACAATCGCTGTTTTCCTTTTGATCGACTCGGCGTGATCAACTCTTTTTCTTCATAATAACGAATCTGTCTAGGTGTTAATCCCGTTAATGTCGTCACAATCCGAATCGAAAATAACGGTAACGATTTCCGGTCCATCGCTTCCATTTTCATCCCCTCCATTGGGAACGAGTATACGGTTTTGACAATAAACCTGTCAAGCAATGTCAGGAAAGCTAACATCAAAAAATACCAAATAAAAAGACCTGCCATCCAAAAGAACGGCAAGTCTTTCATCAACCATTTGTTTTTAAACGTGCAACACTTTTGGCGATTGCTAACTTCACATGCTCATAGGTCAATCCACCTTGAACATAAAGCGTATAAGGATCCCGAATCGGGCCATCTGCCGTCAATTCCAAGCTTGCTCCTTGAATGAACGTCCCACCTGCCATAATGACATCATCCTCATATCCCGGCATATAACTAGGTACCGGTGTAACGTAAGAGTCAATGGGGGATTGTTTCTGAATCATTTGAGCAAACTGGATCATGTCCTCTGCGTTATGGAAAGTGATCGATTGAATCAGATCCGTCCGTTTTTCGGTTGCTTTCGGTGTGGTGGAATATCCTTGGTCGCTTAATAACTGCGAAGTAAAATAGGCACCTTTTAATGCTTCACCCACAACATGAGGAGCGAGGAAAAACCCTTGGAACATTTCATGCAGGCTATACAGGCTGGCTCCTGTTTCTTTACCCAAGCCGGGTGCAACTAGCCAATTGGCACATTTATTGACGAGTTCCTTCTTTCCGACAATATAGCCACCAATTTTCGCGATTCCAGCGCCTGGGTTCTTGATGAGCGATCCGGCCATCAGATCTGCACCGACTTCACTTGGTTCATAAATCTCAACGAACTCGCCATAGCAATTGTCGATAAAGATAACCACATCTGGTTTTACTTTGCGGACTTCATCAATCATCTCTTTGATTTCCATCACCGTAAATGACGGGCGATCTGCATACCCTTTTGAACGCTGAATACCAATCATTTTTGTATTCTCGGTAATATACGAATCGAATGCAGAAAAATCAACGTTTCCTTCTTCAGTAAGTGGTATCTCTTTATAACCAATCCCATAATCTTTCAAAGAGCCGTCAACCTGCTTTTCAATACCGATAACATCCTCCAACGTATCATAGGGCCGTCCCGTAATATAAACTAATTCATCGCCAGGGCGAAGGACGCCAAATAAACTCGTTGTGATTGCATGGGTACCAGAAACAAGTTGGGGACGAACGAGCGCGTCTTCTGTCCGAAAAACATGCGCATAAAGCTCCTCAAGTTTTTCTCGGCCCATATCATCATATCCATAGCCTGTAGACGGTGTGAAATGCGACTCACTCACTTGTACGGCTTGAAAGGCTTCTAACACCTTCTCTTGGTTGATCGTTACGATGTTTGCGATTTCGGTAAATTGATCGGTTAATTGCTGCTCTGTTTCTTGAATCAATGTCTTCATGGTTTCATTCATTTTCATTCGCTCGCTTTTTCATTTCGTTATATATAGGTGACTCCATATCCGCATATCCTCTAACGAAATAATACTCTTCGTTTTCGACAAATTCCTCTTCTTCTACGATCGTCTCTCGATTCAAGCGGTGCAACAGATTTCCTTCGTCTTTCGGAACGGCAATCGAATATCGACTCCATTCTTCAATCAACGTTTCCTCAATCCGCTTAATCAACCGTTCCAAGTCATCTTCATCCAATGCGCTGATGACAACACTCGGTTTGGAATACGGCGTGAATTCATCCGATAACAAATCAGATTTATTATAGACCGTCAGAATCGGAATGGAATCGGCTCCAAGTTCGTTCAGAATCGAATAAACTGTTTTCTCTTGCTCAATTGCCTGTTCATTAGACGCATCCACTACATGCAAAATCAGATCGGCTTCCAATACTTCTTCTAATGTTGAACGGAAAGCTGCCACAAGCGTCGTCGGCAAGTCTTGGATAAACCCAACCGTATCTGAGATCAAGGCTTGGAACCCACTTGATAGAAAAATTCTTCTTGTCATGGGGTCGAGGGTTGCAAACAGCTTATTTTCTTCCAATGAAACACTATTCGACAGCCGATTAAAAAGCGTCGATTTCCCTGCGTTCGTATAGCCCACAATCGATATTTGGAAAGCAGCGTTCTTTTTCCGTCTTTCACGGTATTGGCTCCGTTGCTTGACGACCTGTTTTAATTGCTTTTTAATATCCGTAATTCGATTTTGGATGTGACGACGGTCTGTTTCGAGTTTTGTTTCACCAGGACCCCTCGTTCCGATTCCACCACCTAGCCGGGAGAGTGCACGCCCTTGGCCATGCAAGCGAGGAAGTAAATACTCCAACTGGGCTAGCTCAACTTGAAGCTTACCTTCTTTCGTATTTGCCCGCATCGCAAAAATATCAAGAATGAGCTGCGTGCGATCAATTACCGCCACATCCCATTTTTGATTCAAGTTTCTGATTTGAGAAGGTGATAATTCACCATTCATGATCGCTAAATCAACTTCATGTTCCTCGATAAACTCTTTGATTTCTTCCACTTTTCCAGTCCCGATATAAAGGGCATTGTGGATTTTTTCTCGTTTTTGAGTAAATACTTCAACGATTTCAGCATTCACTGTATATGCAAGTGCTTCCAGCTCATTCAACGACGTTTGAAACGCTTCGTCTGAATCTTTTTGAGTCTGACAGCCAATTAGTAATACCCGTTCACTCATTCAAAAACTCCTTTGATCATCAGTCGTTCTCACCTATACCATTCCCTATTATAACGGGAATTATGGTAGAATTCATCCTTCTTCAATGTCGTGGGAAATTCGAGTATCTGCAATTTTGATTAAAATCAATTTTGATGTCATTTTGCATTGCATCTGCCTTGTCCTATTAGGAAAACTTATCCATCTATTGGAATTTTGCTAGTGTAATTGGAAAAATGACCGTTTTATTTGGACGAAATTTTAAATCTTAATGGACAAAATTAAAATCTTATTGAAAAAAATCAATTTCTAATGGAAATTCATACGATCTATTGGACAAAAGCACGATCTATTGGAAAATGAGAACATCTATTGGACAATTCTTTTGCCAATTGGACAATACACCTTCCTATTGGACGATATGCATCTCCTATTGGACGTTTTCGGAAATCTAATGGACAAAAACCAGCTTTATATGGACAAAATTCAACTTCTATTGGAAAATTGATGCCTCTATTAGAAAATCATTTCGCCAATTGGATAAAATTTCGTTCTATTGGAAACCAAAAGCACCTATTGGACAAAAAGCTTCATCTGAACCTACCAAAATCAAATCAGATTTTATCTGATCAACAACCGAGCCAGTCCCACCCGAGCAGCACAAAATGAATAGCCTGCCAAATGAATGGCAGGCTTCAAACAAATAATATACGTATGATTTCCCGTTCGTTGCTTATGAGTCCAAATCAACATTTTTCGATGGTGCAAACGTAGAGATCGCATGCTTAAAGATCAATTGCTGTTTCCCGTCGGTTTCAATTAGAATCGTAAAGTTATCAAATGATTTGATAACACCTCTTAATTGGAATCCGTTGGTCAGGAACACCGTCAAAAAGATCTTTTCTTTCCTCAGTTTGTTCAAATACGTGTCTTGTACATTCGCTGCATTTGCCACTTGAAAATTCCTCCTCTTTCTATCTACTACTTTTAACTATTCTCTCCATTTAGAAGAAATCCTTCTAAATCCGAAAAAATTGATGAAAAAAATTTTTCTGGTTGGTCTAAATCGACCTCATACCACTGGATTTCGTGGAATTTATTCCGGAAATAAGTCAATTGACGCTTGGCGAATCGCCTGGTGTTTCGTTTGACGCGTTCAATGGCTTCTTCCCGATCATACTCGTCTTTGAAATAAGGAATCCACTCTTTATATCCAATCCCTTGCATCGGTTGTACATCAGGTCCATAACGATCATATAATTGCTTGGCTTCATCAATCAGCCCTTGTTCAATCATATGATCTACACGCAGATTGATTCGTTCATACAACAGAGAGCGCTCCATCGTCAAACCGATTAACCACGGTCGGTAACTTGATTCTGCTGATTGTTCTTTTTCATAAACTGACATGGGTTTACCGGTCGATTCATACACTTCAAGCGCACGAATCACTCTTCTGATGTTATTCGGATGAATTCTCTCGGCCTGTTCCGGATCAACTTCTTTTAATCGTTCATAATACGGTTCAATTCCTTCTCGTTCAATATCAGAAAGAAGCTTTTTACTATATGCCTCATCTCTTTTTACCTCTGGAAAATTAAAATCATATAGAGCGGATTGAACATAGAACCCTGTTCCACCGACTAGAACAGGAACTTTTCCACGACTTTCGATTTCAAGAGCTTTTTGTTTCACATCCATTTGAAAATCAGATGCCGAGTAATTTTCAGTAGGATCTAAATAGTCGATCAGATGATGTGGGATGCCTGCTTGCTCCTCAAGTGAAGCTTTTGCAGAACCAATATCAAACTGACGATAAATTTGAATGGCGTCACCATTGATGACTTCCCCATCAAATCGCTTGCAAATTTCAATTCCTACATTGGTTTTCCCCACAGCTGTGGGCCCGACGACACTGATGATTTTCGGTTTCATCTTATTTCTCTCCTACCTCTTACATGATCCGTTTGAACATCTTTTGGATCTCATAGTCGCTGAAAAAGACAATGACAGGTCGACCATGCGGACAGGTGTATGGATCGTTACAGCTACCCAGTTCTTCGAGTAAATAGTCCATTTCTTGGTGGCTCAAATAGTGATTGGCCTTGATCGAACGCTTACAAGACATTAAAATGGCAGCCTCTTCCCGAATTTTAACGAGATCGATCGCTCTTCCGTCAATCAGTTCATTGACCATATCCCTTAAAATGCTTTCTTCTTCACCCGCAGGAAACCAACTAGGGTATGAGCGAATAAGAAAGGTCGTATCACCGAAAGGCTCCATAAATAATCCAATCGATTGTAATTTTTCATTATGCTCGATGATCGTAGCAGCTTCTTGATTCGTAAATTCGAATTGAAGTGGAACGGCGAGCTGCTGGGTCTCTTGTTCAGGATTACCCAACTTTTCTTTATAAAATTCGTATTTGATTCGTTCTTGTGCCGCATGCTGGTCAACCATGTATAGTCCATTTTCATTCTGAGCCAAAATATACGTTCCATGTAATTGGCCAATCGGATACATTCGTGGAACCCGAGACGGTTCTTCCGCATACGGCTGGGCTGATTCATCCAGTGCATGTATCGTCGATGAGGAGGAATATTGACTGACCTGCTCCGTATTTTCAACTGGCGAAGCGCTAGGATGATTTTCCGTTGATCTTTCAACATCACTCGCTCCCTCGAAAACTTCACGCGCCCTCTCCGCTGTTTCACTGGTTGTTTGAATCGGCTTGAAATCAAGTGGGTTTTCTTTAACAGACTGCTCTTTCTTTTCATAGCTAAAGTCTAGTTCGGTCTGTTCAGATTTCGTTTTTTCTTTGCGCGACACATCGGGAATCAATTGCTCCGAGTGAAGGACTTGATAAACAGCGTTTTTCACGACTTCAAACAGTTCTTTTTCTTTACTGAATCGAACTTCCGTTTTAGCCGGATGAACGTTGACGTCTATCAAATATGGATCCATTTCTACTTTCAATACGACAATCGGATATCGGCCAATCGGCAAAAAGGTATGATAACCTTCCAGGATCGCTTTATTGATTGAGAAATTTTTGATATACCGACCGTTTACAATCAATGTCATGTAGTTTCTGTTCGATCTAGTAACTTCAGGCTTGGCAAGATATCCATGAATCTGGTAGTCCAACGATTCATCTTCCAACAAAAGCATCTGCTGGGCAACGCTTTTTCCGTAAATTTGCTGGATGACCTGAAGGAGTTTTCCATTGCCTGGTGAGTAAAAGACCCGTTTTCCATTGTGATGACATTCGAAACGAATCTCATCGTGGGCCAATGCCATCCGATTGATTAAATCCATAATATGTCCCATTTCAGTATGGACCGTTTTCAGATATTTTAAACGAGCCGGCGTATTGTAAAATAGATTCTCTACAGTGATTTCAGTTCCACGGCGCTTTGTATATTTTTGTTTTTGCTTTACTTGTCCACCATGAATCACAAGTTCTGTACCACTTTCGTGACCGGTTGATGTCCGGATCGTCAGATGACTGACAGAAGCTATACTCGCTAATGCCTCCCCACGAAAACCGAGTGTTTTCACGCGAAATAATTCTTGTTCATTCGTGATTTTACTGGTCGCATGACGGAAGAACGCCTTTTCCGTATCTTCCTCTGCCATTCCTTCACCATCATCGGTGACACGAATCAACCGCAAACCCGCTTCGTCCAGCTCAATCTTAATCCATGTGCTACCCGCGTCAATCGCATTTTCTATTAATTCTTTCACAACGGAGGATGGCCGTTCAACCACCTCACCTGCAGCAATCTTATTCGATAGCTCATCAGGCAATTGGACGATTTTACTCATAAGATCCTCCTTTCTCTTAATCTAGTTTTTCTTTTAATTGATGGAGAAAATTCATCGCATCGATCGGTGTCATTTTCATTAAATTAGCTTCTTTTAATTGGTCGATGATTTCAACATGGTTGGTCAATGGATGACTGCTTTGTTCATCCTGGAACAAACTCAATTGTTCCTGTGGCTCCTCTTCCCGAATCACACTCGTCGCTTCAAATGATTCGAGTAGTTGGTAAGCGCGATAAATGATATCTTCCGGCAAATCAGCTAATTTGGCAACGTGGATCCCGTAGCTTTTGTCTGCTTTCCCATCTTTGATATGGTGTAGGAAAATCACTTCACCATTCTCTTCATCGACTTCCACATGGACGTTTTTCAAATAAGGCAACGTCTTCTCCAACGTCGTCAATTCATGATAATGCGTCGAAAAGAGGGTTTTTGCCCCGACATGTTGATGAATATACTCAACAATCGATTGGGCAAGGGCCATACCGTCGTATGTACTTGTGCCTCGTCCAATTTCATCGAGTAAAATAAAACTCTTTTCCGTTGCGTGTCTGACGGCGTGTTCCGCTTCGAGCATTTCAACCATAAACGTACTTTGTCCCGAGACAAGGTCATCCGCCGCACCAATTCGCGTAAAGATTTGGTCGAACACCGGCATTTTTGCCTCTGTCGCAGGGATAAAGCAACCAATTTGATTCATGATGATCATCAAGGCTGTCTGCCTCATATACGTACTTTTCCCGGCCATATTCGGACCTGTAATCAATAAGATATTTGTTTGATCGTCCATGATGATATCGTTTGGGACGAACTGATCACTCATGACTTGCTCAACAACCGGATGGCGGCCTTCACGAATCATTACCGTTTGCTCGTCCATTAATGTCGGTTGTGTATAATTGTTTTCTTCACTGACCGTCGCAAAACTGATCAAGCAATCCAGTGTGCTCATTTGATCGGCGAGTGACTGAAGTATCGGAATGAATTGTTTCATTCGTTCACGAAGTTCGATGAATAATTCGTATTCCAAGCTTGTGCTTTTGTCTCTCGCTTCTAAAATGAGTCGCTCTTTTTCTTTTAGTTCAGGGGTGACAAAGCGTTCAGCATTGGTGAGCGTTTGCTTCCGTTCGTACCGTCCTTCTTCCAAGTTGGCGAGGTTGGCTTTCGTCACCTCAATATAATACCCAAACACTTTGTTAAATCCGACTTTCAGCGACCTGATTCCTGTCGCTTCCTTTTCCCTTGCCTCTAGCTGAGCAATCCATGCTTTCCCATTTCGATTGGCTTCACGATATTCATCAAGTTCCTGATTAAATCCATCTTTGATGATGTCGCCTTCTGTAATCGAAATTGGTGGATTGTCTGCCAATGCATCATCCAGCAGGGTGTAAATTTCTCGAAATGGTTCAATGTCATCCATCAATTGACGAACCGAATCATGTTCCAATGAATTCAATAATTCTTTAATCTCGGGCAATGCGCCCAATGATTTCTTTAATTGCAACAGATCTCTGGCATTGACGTTTCCATATGAAATTCGTCCTGCCAAGCGTTCCAAATCGTAAACGTTTTTAAGCGCCTCTTTCAGTTCTTCCCGTTCCATAAAGGCGTCCATAAAGATTCGAACTTGTTCATGGCGTTGTGCGATCGCTGATTTTGATAGGAGCGGACGATCGATCCACTTTTTCATTAATCTTGAACCCATTGCAGTGACGGTCCGGTCCAACACAGAAAGCAATGTCCCTTTCCTGCTTTGATCCCTTAACGACTCCATTAACTCCAAGTTTCGTTTGGAGTACAGGTCGAGTTTCATGAAATGGTCTAATTCAATGTATTGCACTTTCTGCAAATGAGCGATAAAGCGTTTTTGTGAATGAAAAATATATTGGAATAGAAATCCGAATCCTGTCACACATCGCTTGTCTTCTAGGTGCTCGACAAGATCACCGAACTCCTCAGGAATGTGATTCTCTTCTTCGGTTGATAAGGTGACATTCAAATAATGCGTCAACTCTTCTTTTAGCCTGGACGGAAAATCACTAGGCAATACGATTTCCTTAACGGGGCGGTTATACAATTCGCCGATCACTTCTTTAAACGTACCTGTGACAAGACTGATGAACGCTTCACCCGTTGAGAGATCGACATAAGATACGACGTAGCCTTCACCTACCGGGTAAAGTGATGCTAGATAATTATTTTCATTTTCATTCAGCATACTGCCTTCCATGATGGTTCCAGGCGTAATGACCTGAATGACTTCCCGCTTTACAACACCTTTAGCGGTCTTTGGATCTTCTACTTGTTCACAGATGGCTACTTTAAAGCCTTTATCAATCAATGTTTTTATGTAACTTTCAGCGGAATGATACGGTACCCCACACATCGGGATTTTTTCTTTAACCCCTCCATCTCGCTGTGTCAATGTAATCTCTAATTCCTTAGCTGCTTTTAACGCATCATCAAAAAACAATTCATAAAAATCGCCTAATCGAAAAAACAAAAATGCGTCATTGTATTCTGATTTGATTTTTAAATATTGTTGGATCATTGGGGTGTATTCTGGCATGATATTAATCCTCCAATTGCTTGAGCCTGCCTTCATTATAGCACACGAAATATTCAATCTTCAGTAGTTACGTCCATCAAAAAAATGAACAGACTGACCAAATGTGATCAGTCTGCTTGTGAGCAACAGGAGTCATCAATCCTTCACTTCAATATCTGCAAGTTCGGACTCTAATTCATCGAAATCAACATAGTTTTCGTCAAATCCGTTAGGCTCGATTTTAGCCCATACTTTCGTTTCGCCAATCAGGTCCACCACGAATTCGCGCTCCAATTCCACTTTGATCTGATTGCCTTTTTCCGAAATCTCGCACTCTAATGTGTTCGGTTGTTTGGTGGCTCTTGCGATGACATCGAAATGGTTGGAAATCGTATTTTGATCCTTCATGGAAATCGGAATTTTGTCAACGTATTGTTTCCGTTCCGTAATGACACTCGTTTTCGTGTTGTTGTTATAGGAGTACCATACGTTAATATCATATGAACCGCTTACTTCAACAATATGTCCGCGTTTTCGTGCTTCGTAATTGTGATTGATGATCCAGCATCCTAAAATGCTATTTGGTTTATGATGTGGTGCACACATATGGGTCGTTTCACTGAACTTTTTCCCTTTACCGCAAACAGCCTTCGTGATGATTTCGCGATAGTCACGATCACTCATCTACATTCCTCCTCCTTGTAATCAAGCCACTGTATCGTATGCTTTCTGGGTGTTTGTTGTGATTTTTTTCAGTCATTAGGCTATTGTTCTTTTATATCTATGTATTCGTCTAGGAAAAGGTGATTTGCTTGGGAAGGTTTTTGGGTTTTAGTTAGGTGTTCTTGTTAATCATCGTTTTCTTTATCGCTTTTTGAGAAATTTATCAAGATTTGAGTGGGTAGACGTGTTTAGGGGACTCTACTTCCGTGCTTTTAGCTTATTCGGGGGCACAGGCGGGCGGATTCTAGAGGACTTTTCACCTGTGATTTGAGCTTATTCGGGGGTATAGGTACTGCTAAAGGATTTTCCAACCGATAGAGCCTAATGAGACCAACTATGCAAAAAAGCAGCCGAGTTTTCGGCTGCTTCTCCACTTATTTCAATTCGGTTCCTGTTTCGCCTTTCAACAC
>CALGNY010000031.1 GCA_937958375.1 uncultured Bacillaceae bacterium | reverse complement strand
TGTGGGTTAATCTGCAAATCTTGTGTGTTGATTTCAATTTCTTGGGGGTTAATCTCCAAATCATGTGGATTAATTTCAAATTCTTGTGGGTTAATCACCTACATTGATCGTTGAGCTCAAATGGTTCTCGATCATGTACCTCCACATCCTTCTTTGTTCTAATTTTTCACATTATGATGGTTGTGAAGAATACGAACGAAAACCATCTCCCTTTCCCTATTCTTTAGTGATAGCATGATTGAATACGAGGATTTATTTGGATAAAAACAAACGATTCAGTAAAGGGAAAGCGTTGTGACGAGATGCCATCCAATTTAGCTAGCAATATTCGTTATTTTCGTGAACAGAACAAGTGGACGCAACAACAAATGGCTGATCATTTAAATGTTTCCCGGTCGATGATTGCCAAATGGGAGAATCAATCTTCGCATCCCGACCTCGATACGCTCATCCGTTTAAGTGAGCTTTTTGAAATATCCCTTGATCAATTGATCGGACGATCGATCACTACACAGCATGTTCTGAGGGAAATTGAGCGAATGTATGCCCTGGAAGATGGTTATTCTGCACAGGATGAAAATATCATCCAATTAATTGACTTTATCATCAAAAACAAAAAATTTAATGAGCGATTTCGGGAGCTAGCGAAAATGCCACCAAAGAAGCAACGGGCTGTTATAAACTCGTTAGAGAAATTAATCTCAGAGGTTAATAAAATATAAGTTATGAATGATAGAAAGATAGTCGATACTAGTATTGACTATCTTTTTTATTTTGCCAAGCTTTGTTCCTTGATTCGATTGATGAAACCTTTATGCGGGAATAAACGTATTTATAATTGCACTTATAAACCATCAGAAAAAGGTGAGAAGGAAATGGCAGAAGCAATTGAAATCATCCGTGAAAATTTAGCATTGTTATTACCGCTCTTTATTTTGCAGCTAATCTTAATGATGATTGCTTTGATTGATTTGTCCCGAAATGAAGACCCGAATGGTCCCAAATGGATTTGGGCGATTGTGATCATCTTCGTCAATACAATCGGACCCATTATTTATTTTATATTTGGAAAAAGGAGGTAAGACATGCATTTAGTCTCTGTACAAAATCTTTCAAAAATCTATGACAAAAAAGCTGTCGTTGATGATTTGAACTTCGAACTTCAACCTGGCAAATGTGTAGCGCTGCTCGGTCCGAATGGTGCGGGGAAAACAACGACATTACGCATGTTGGCTGGTTTTATCCAACCAACCGATGGAACCATTTCATTTAATGAAGAATCATTATCAAGTGATTTCCGTCAATTCGTCGGATATCTTCCACAATACCCGAGCTTCCATACATGGATGTCGGGTGAAGAATTTTTACATTACGTCGGGCAGTTGGCAGGTCTTGAAAAAAAGGAAGCGATCGAACGGACAGAGGAATTACTTCAACTCGTCAACTTAACTGACGCGCGAAAACGTCGGATCGGGAAGTATTCAGGTGGGATGAAGCAACGCCTTGGCATTGCCCAAGCTTTGATTCACCATCCGAAGCTGATTATGTTGGATGAGCCCGTTTCTTCCCTTGACCCAATCGGCCGTCGGGAAGTCTTAAATCTCATCCGAGAGCTCAAAAAAGATGCAACCGTCCTATTTTCTACCCACATCCTAAATGATGCCGAAGAAGTCAGTGAAGAAATTCTATTGATGAACCACGGAAAAATGATCGAACAAGGCACCATCTCAGAAATCCGCGGCATGCAACAAACCGTGACCATCCGTTTGGCGTTTGAAAACGAACCGAAATTCATCGTGGAAAAACTGAAAGAAATTGAATCCGTTTACGAGGTGAAAGAAGAAGCTGGTCACTTTGATGTGTCCGTCCATGATATTCAGGTGGCACGCCCGGCGATCATTTCCCGTGTCCATGAAGAAGAATGGGAATTATCGAAATTTGAAATCACCTCCGAATCACTAGAGGACTTCTTTATGAAGGCGGTGAAACAATAATGCAATGGACCGTCTTATTCAAAAAAGAGTTGCTTGAAAACTGGCGGAATTTCAAATGGATTTGGGTCCCGATTGTCTTTATCTTGTTGGCAATTATGGATCCGATTACGACATATTATTTACCAATTATCATCGAAAGTGTTGGTGGGCTTCCAGAAGGCACTGTCTTCGATATGCCGATGCCGAGCCCATCCGAGGCCGTCATGATGAGTTTCTCTCAATTCAATTCAATTGGAATCCTGATGATCGCGGTTGTTGCGATGGGTATGATTTCAAATGAAATCAGAAGTGGCGTTTATGAGCTCGTGTTGTCAAAACCGGTGAAATATACGAATTACGTGACAGCCAAATTTGCTTCCTATTGGTTACTTAGTGTCGTTTCCGTGCTTCTTGGACTACTTGCAAGCTGGTATTATGTCAATCTATTATTCGGAGATTTGGGCATAACGCAAATACTCGTCGCATTTCTATTTTATGCTTGCTGGATCACTCTGGTCGTCGCCATTGTCACGGTTTACAATACATGGTTCAAATCAGCCGGCTTGATTGCATTTTTGTCGATTATTACGGTCATTGTCATTTCACTGGTTACCGACATTTTTGATCATGTGCTTGGTTGGAGTCCAGCACAAATAACCAGTTACATTTCAATATACCTCCACACCGGTGATTTAGATACGGAGATTTGGTTCAGTGCTGCAGTTGCACTCATCGTTAGTTTAATATTACTTCTGATCGCCATTTCATCTTTACGAAATAAAGCGATTGACTGATTAATCTTTAGGTG
>CALGNY010000030.1 GCA_937958375.1 uncultured Bacillaceae bacterium | reverse complement strand
GACAGGGCTTCTCAACGACATTCGGAGAAAAATTAGTGGCCAAATGTCGATGACAACCACTCTCATCGACATTTTGGGGCCATATGCCGATAATCGGTGGAACAAAATACGAAATGTCATCGATTCCTTAAAAATCTACATAGAAATAGTGTAAAAAGTATATGGATAACTGCTATAATGAACAGTGTGCAGAATTCGACACGAAGAACAAATCGAGGAAGGTTATCCTTATATGCAAATCAATAAAAAATATGTTTTCATTGGTATCATCGTCACCCTTATTTTGTTAGTCATCACACTTTTCTTGACCTGGTACATTACGCTCTATCACACCAAAAACTCCCATGCGGAGGTCGTAGATGAATATGCAGACCTAGCATTCGAACATGGGGAAATCGAAACGATCGATGAATCATTTGAATATCATGGTGAAAATGCTTACTTTGTCTATTTAGGTGAAAATAGTGACGAAAAAGCTTATTATATATTTGTACCAAAATCAAAAAACATGGACGAGATGATCACGGTGGAAGAAGAGGAAGGTCTCACAAAAGACGAGATGCTCTCCAGATGGTCTGAAGATTGCTCGAATTGTGACCTGAAATCTATTTCACCTGGAATCATTAATGATCAATTGGTTTGGGAAATTATATATACTGCTGACGGCCGTTATTATTTTCAAAATTACTATTTTCAAGATGGAGAAATTTATGATTCCATCTCATTTCGTCAACAATAAGTAAATTGGAAATGAAGGAGTGCTACATATGGAATTAGCAGACCGCGTACAGGCATTGACACCATCGACTACACTAGCGATAACATCCAAAGCGAAAGCGTTAAAGCAACAAGGATATGACGTCATTGGTTTAGGGGCAGGGGAACCGGATTTCAACACGCCTGATGAAATTCTTCAAGCTGCCAAACAAGCCATGGATGAAGGAAAAACAAAGTATACGCCTGCTGGGGGATTGCCAGACTTAAAGCAAGCCATCATTGAAAAACTGCAAAGTGACCAAGGACTCACTTACTCTGAAAAAGAAGTGACCGTTACGACAGGTGCAAAACACGCACTTTATAATTTATTTCAAGTGCTCTTGAACCGTGGAGATGAGGTCATCATTCCTGTTCCTTATTGGGTCAGCTATCCGGAGCAGGTCAAACTCGCTGAAGGGCAACCTGTGTACGTAAAAGCAAAAGAATCTAACGATTTCAAAATAACACCTGAACAACTGGAAGAATCCATCACCGATTATACGAAAGCAGTCATTTTAAACTCGCCAAGCAATCCGACGGGAACTCTTTATTCCAAAGAAGAATTGGAAGAGCTAGGTGAAGTAGCTTTAAAACACGACATCATTATCGTCTCTGACGAAATTTATGAAAAACTGATTTATGGTGATGAAGCGCATGTCTCGATCGCACAGATCTCAGATGAGTTAAAAGACCGTACAGTCATCATTAATGGCGTCAGTAAATCCCACGCAATGACAGGGTGGAGGATTGGCTATGCAGCAGGGAATGAGCAAATCATCCAAGCGATGAGCAGTTTATCTTCCCATTCAACATCCAATCCGACATCGATCGCACAATATGCAGCCATTGAGGCGTATGTTATGCCAAAAGATAAGCTATATGAGATGAAATCAGCTTTTGAAGATCGATTGAATAAGCTTTATGACTGGTTAACGGATATACCGGGCATTTCTTGCGTCAAACCAAAAGGGGCCTTTTATCTTTTTCCAAACATGCAAACCGTCGTTGAACATTCATCTTTCGATTCGGTCGATGAATGGGTGAAACAACTGTTGGAAGAAGAAAAAGTTGCCGTTGTACCCGGCTCTGGGTTCGGCTCACCTGAAAATATCCGACTATCTTATGCGACATCACTCGATCAATTAGATGAAGCAGCGAAGCGAATCGCTCGCTTTGTCGAAAAGCATTCGCAGCTATAAGGAGGAAGTAGACATGAAAACAACCATCGCAGAAGTGCATAAACATGTAAATGAAACCGTAACAATCGGCGCATGGCTTCATAATAAACGCTCAAGTGGAAAAATAGCCTTTTTACAATTGAGAGATGGGACTGGATTTATTCAAGGCGTCGTCGTTAAATCTGTCGTCGGTGAGGATTTGTTTGAACAAGCAAAACACTTGGGACAAGAATCATCCCTTTATGTGACCGGTGAAATCGTTAAAGACGAAAGAAGCCCACTCGGCTTTGAGATGCAGGTCAGTGGCTATGAAATCATACAAGAAGCGGAAGATTATCCGATCACACCGAAAGAACATGGAACAGAATTTTTGATGGATCACCGTCATTTATGGCTTCGTTCCAAAAAACAACACGCCATCATGAAAATCCGTAATGAGATTATCCGCTCAACTTTTGAGTTTTTTAACGACAATGGTTATGTCAAAATTGATCCACCAATCTTGACGGGTGCATCAGCTGAGGGCACGACTGAACTATTCCACACGAAATATTTTGATGAGGATGCTTACCTTTCTCAAAGTGGACAACTCTATTTAGAAGCTGCTGCAATGGCATTGGGCAAGGTATTTTCATTCGGTCCGACGTTCAGAGCTGAAAAATCGAAAACTCGTCGCCATTTGATTGAATTTTGGATGATCGAACCCGAAATGGCATTTATGGACCATGATGACAGTTTAGTTGTCCAGGAAAATTACGTGGAGCACATTGTTCAATCGGTTTTGAAAAACTGTGACATTGAATTGGATACATTGGAACGAGATAAGGAACAATTGAAGAAAATCAAAGCACCATTCCCACGAATCACGTATGACGAAGCGATTGAGTTCTTGAAAAAAGAAGGGTTTGACGATATTGATTGGGGAGACGACTTTGGGGCTCCACATGAAACAGCTATCGCTGAAGCACACGATCAGCCTGTTTTCATTACCCATTTTCCGACCGAAATCAAAGCGTTCTATATGCAACCCGATCCTAACAACGAGAAAGTGGCTTTGTGTGCTGACCTGATTGCTCCGGAAGGATATGGAGAAATCATCGGTGGTTCAGAACGTATTCACGATTATGAATTAATGAAACAACGATACAAAGAACACGGCTTGGAAGGGCCAGCTTATGAATGGTATCTGGAACTGAGAAAGTACGGAAGCGTACCGCATTCTGGTTTCGGTCTTGGTCTTGAACGCACGGTCGCTTGGATTTCAGGAACTGAACATATCCGTGAAACCATTCCATTCCCGCGTTTATTAAATCGTTTGTATCCGTAAGCGACGAAAGAGATGGCTCAACAGATTGAGTCATCTTTTTACATACGATGAGTGATGGCATCAATCATGACGGCTTTTAAAGGAAGGGATCGTATTGAAAATACCATTGTCCTATCAAAAATTGATGGTGAATCAAATCAGTGTGCCAACCGACTTGATTCGGAAATACCGGCAACTCGGCTTGGATGAACAGGATTTAGTCGTCATTTTGCAATTGATTACCCTGCAGCAAAAAGGAGATTTATTACCTTCTTTTGATTTGATCGCTGAGCATATGAATCTGTCGCCACATGAAGTGGCCAACATCTTGAAAAAGTTCAGAAATAATGAATTTCTAACGATTGAACATATTGAGGATGAACAAGGGATCATTCATGAATGGTATTCAATCGAACCATTAATCCATAAACTTTATGAAGATGCATCTTCAACCAAAAATCAGGAGAAAAAAGAAGAAGGAAAGCTATTTAGTCTATTTGAACAAGAATTCGGACGAGCTTTGTCACCGATGGAAATCGAAACCATCAGTCACTGGTTGGATGAGGATCATTTCAAGCCTGCACTAATCAAGGCTGCTTTACGTGAGGCTGTACTTATGGGAAAAATGAATTTCCGTTACATCGATCGGATTTTGGCGGAGTGGAAGAAACGTGGCATTCGAAGCTCGGCAGATATGAATCAAACTAGGGAGCCAGCAGTTCAGAAGCCGAAAGAAAAACGTGATACATCTGTCTACTACAACTGGTTGGAAGAGTAGAGGGGGAGAGGAAGCATTGTTAAACAAAAAACAAATTCGTTTTGCATTGGACACATTTGAAGAGATGTTTCCGGATGCACAATGCGAATTGAATCATTCAAATGAATTTGAGTTATTGATCGCCGTTGTCTTGTCCGCACAAGCAACAGATGCATTGATCAATAAGGTAACACCCGATTTATTTGCCAAATATAAATCACCGGAAGATTATTTGAATGTTCCATTAGAAGAACTCGAAAATGACATTCGACGGATTGGATTATTTCGGAGTAAAGCCAAAAACATCCGCAAGCTTTGTGAAGATCTGATCCATAAATATGATGGTAAAGTGCCGAATGATTACGATGCCTTAATCGGCTTGGCTGGTGTCGGGAGAAAAACAGCTAACGTTGTCATGTCTGTTGCATTTGGAATGCCAGCGATTGCTGTTGACACGCATGTTGAGCGGGTTTCAAAACGGTTAGGAATCTGCCGTTGGAAAGATTCCGTTTTGGAAGTTGAAAAAACATTAATGAAAAAAGTACCGAAAGAAGAGTGGAGCGATAC
>CALGNY010000029.1 GCA_937958375.1 uncultured Bacillaceae bacterium | reverse complement strand
AAAATGCAAAAAGAGGTCTTATATCATGCCGAAACAACCGTTCCCTCTATGGGATGGGCCACCTCTATTTCATCGCAGGAAGATCTTATGAAGAAATCGAAAAACCGGTGACAGCTTTAGAGTATTTCCAAAAAGCTAAGCAAGTATTTGAGTTAACGCAAGAAGATCAATATTATGAAAAAGCAAATCGTAACTATAATGAACTTCAAGACATCTTACATAAACAAGTTTAATATATCACAAATTCTGAGAAAGAAAACAACTTCTCAAAAATATTTTTGAAAAATTCCACAAAAACATCCCCGGATTCAACTTGTATTTTGATCAGGGGATGTTTTTTTATCGTGTAATTCATTTTCCAAACGAATCGGGCATCACTGCTGCTACGACCTCTCCTGTCACGACGAGTGTGTCATCTGCGTAAACCTCTGTATGCACCTTAAATTTCTTCGGATGAATCTCTTCCACGTTTCCGATCGCCTTTAATGAAACGCCTTGAGGGGTCGGTTTCAAAAAGTCCACATGGAGAGAAGCTGTGACAAATCGTGGAGCCGGTACGCCATCGCCAGGCTCATGACCATTTTTTCGGTGCAAATAAAGTGCTGCTGAACCTGTGCCATGACAATCCACCAAAGAGGCAATCATACCACCGTAAACAAACCCAGGTAACGCTGTATATTTCTCTTCGGGTTGGTGAATGGTCACGGTTTGATCTCCATCCCAAATTGTTCTGAATCGATGACCTTCTTCATTCTGGTGACCGCATCCATAGCAATGTGCAAAATCGTTCGGATAATCATCCTGTATAGCATGTTCGACATGTTCCATTTTTTCACCTCATTTGTATGATTGAATGGTTACTAGCCATCTTCTTTTACAGTTCTTGATATCATATCATAAATCCTCTATCATTAGACAAAAACCTTTTCTATTCAACTAAAATGACCCCTGTCTGGCCCATATGGACACCAAAACAAGAGGTCATTTCAGTAACGTATTTATTCAATAAACTGTTGATCTACTAACGCAGACAAATCTGGATTCTCATCTAAAAATCCAAGATCATAGGATGAATTCGCGAAGTCTTGTAATACTTGCTCATCGACTTCATAGGTGAATATGATCCGTTCCCATGCACGGTCAATGACGGTTGGTGACAGTTCTTGATCTGTAATTTCTTTAATCTTATTGATTGCGATATCTTTGGATTCCTCTGGATTTTCTTGTATGAATTCAGTCGCATTCTTATGGGCATTGACCAAGCTCTGAACGAGTTCGGGGTCATTTTCGATTAACTCATTGGAGGTCACGAATACCGCAGCAGGCAAGGTTTCACCGTATGCAACTTCTGGCGTATCAATCAGAACTTCTCCTGTCCCCTCTTCTTCGATAAAGGAGGCCCATGGTTCCGGTACGGTTGCGACATCGACGTTCCCGGTCGCAAACATATTGGAATACGTTGCCGGTTTGCCGGTCACGTGCTTCATCTCACCGTCAACACGGTCTGAAGTCAATCCATAATCAGACTTCATTTGGGTTTCAAACTGAACATCGTGTGTGCATCCGACCCGCGGTGAAATAAATGTCTTCCCTGCCAAGTCCTCCGGTGACTCAATTCCTGCATCCGGACGCGCCATAATGACGGTTCCACCCGTTGAACCTGCAGCGACAACACTCACTTCAGCACCACTGGTATAGTGGTTCATGGCAGGTCCAGGACCAACAATACCCGCCTCAATATCTCCCGTTTCCAATGCTGTCATGAATGCTGAACCATCCGGAAAGTATTGATAGTTGACCGTTGTGCCATCCGGCAACTCTTCCGAATAAAGATCCTTTTCCTCTGCCACCATCCCGGCAACATGGTTGATGTTCGGAAAGTAACCAATCGTTACCTCCTCAGCAGAATCTCCGCCTTCGCTGTTTGCATTCGAACTTCCACATGCAGCAATCAATCCGCCGAATAAGACGGCCATCGCCAACAAGATCATTTTTTTCATGTTCTGCTCTCTCCTTTATGTTTTTAATAATCCCCAACGTTTCAAGACATTTTTCTCTAACTTCGAAAATACAAACTGATCGACTAGAGCACCGATGACACCAATAATGATGATGATGCCAATCACTTGATCCATTCTTGCAAAATCAGATGCAAACTGTAGTGAATAGCCAAGCCCTGGTCCATTGCTCAATAATTCCCCTGCCATCAACGCTCGCCAACTGAACGCCCAAGCCAGACGGACACCTGACATGTAATACGGAATGCTCGCCGGTATTTCCACTCGGTAAAATAACTCAACACCCTTTGTGCCCATCGTACGAGCGGCCCGAATCAATTGAGGCGGAACGTTTTGAATTGCCGAACGCACGTTTAATGCCATCACGAATGTACCACCAAGGACCACGACAAAAATAACGGCAAACTCTGAGAAACCGAATAACATCAACGATAATGGCACCCAAACAATACTCGGAATACTTTGCAATGCAATCAGGTACATTCCTGCTGTCTCATCAGCTTGTCGAGATTTCCCGAGAATGACACCAAGGATGGTGCCGAAAAGTAACGCTAAGGTCAGGCCGATCACCAAGTGTCTGAAACTTGCGCCCAAGGCAACGAACAAGCTTCCGCCTGCAAATCCTTCATATAGTGATTGAACGACTTTCAGTGGACCCGGCAAAACCACTTCCGGAAAAATGTTCAGCGAGACGACCAATTGCCAAATGCCTACGACAACGACTAAAAATAAAATTCGTTTAATTGCTAGTTTCATAATCGATTTCTTCCTTTAGCACTTTGTCAATTTCCACTTTCAATAACTCCATGACCTTGGTTTCCAACTGAATGACTTGCTCATCATTTCGGTTTCGTGGCCGAGGGAGTTCAAT
>CALGNY010000028.1 GCA_937958375.1 uncultured Bacillaceae bacterium | reverse complement strand
CTTCACAATCAAAATCTACTCCATCACTTCCAACTGTTCGTGCAGTGTTTCCCATTCTTCCATCAAGTTCTCCAACTGTTTATGATGTTCATCTAACTTTGATTGGATAGATTGCAATTCAGTGTAATCTCCTGCGATTTCGGGGTCGTTCATTTTTTCTTCCAATTGCTCAATCGCAGCTTCGTATTCCATAATCTCTTCTTCCGTCGATTCTAGTTTTCGCTGGAGTTTACGAAGATTGCGTTTATATTCTTTTTCTTTTTCGAAATCTTGTTTATCAGGCTTATCATTTTCTTGCATGTTCGCTTTCTGGTTTAACTCTTTCAGTTCAGCTTCTTCTTCAATTTTTTCGATATAATAATCGTAATCACCCAAAAACACACGGGCTCCTTGTCGGTTCAGTTCCATGACTTCAGTTGCGATCCGGTTGATGAAATATCTGTCGTGGGAGACGAAAATGATTGTTCCTGGAAAATCAGCCAGTGCTGCCTCGAGGACTTCTTTGCTGTCCAAGTCCAAATGGTTCGTCGGCTCGTCCATGACGAGTACATTGGCTTGCTGCATCATCAACTTGGATAGCAGGAGACGTGCTTTTTCGCCACCACTCAGCATGCCGACGGTTTTCAATACGTCATCACCGCTGAATAGGAAATTACCGAGTACCGTCCGGATATCCTTTTCGTTATGAAGCGGATAATCATCCCATAGTTCCTGCAGGACGGTTTTGTTTGCATGTAAAGAAGCCTGTTCCTGATCATAGTAACCAAACTGGACATTCGTCCCGACCTGGATGTCCCCACTAATCGGATTGATTTTTTTCAAAATTGCTTTCAGTAACGTGGATTTGCCAACACCATTCGGTCCGACAATCGCTAGTCGATCGCCCCGATTGACATGAAAACTCACATTCTTAAATACAGGTTCCTTCAAATCCTCATAAGTCGCACTCAAATCTTCAACCTTCAAGACATCATTCCCACTTTTTCGATGAATGGAGAAAGAGAATTTGGTCGATTTATTCTCAAGTGTCGGCCTGTCCATAAGCTCCATTTTCTCCAACTGTTTTCTCCTGGCCTTCGCACGGTTGCTCGTCGAATCCCTAGCGATATTTCGTTGAATGAAATCCTCTAACTGACGAACTTCAGATTGCTGTTTTTCATATTGTTTGACTTCAAGTTCGTAATCCTTTGCCCGCTGACTCAAATAATAGCTGTAATTTCCATGATATTTCTTGGTTTTTTGAAAAGTGACCTCATATACGATCGAGACCGTCCGATCGAGAAAATACCGATCGTGCGAAACAATGACAATCGCTCCATCATAGCCGCGCAAATAGGATTCCAACCAGCTTAACGTTTTAATATCCAAATGGTTTGTCGGCTCATCCAAGATCAACAATTGTGGCTTGGCCAATAAGAGTTTCGCCAAAGCCAAACGGGTTTTTTGCCCACCACTCAATTCATTGACGGGCGTGGAAAAATCGAAATGACCAAAATCAAGTCCATGTAAAACGGCTTCAATCTCAGCTTCATACTGAAACCCACCCGATGACTGGAATTGATGTTGCTTTTTATCGTAATCAGACAGGAGTTCTTGGTAGGCTGCTTCATTTTCCATAAACGAAGGATCGGCCATTTTTTCTTCCATTCGTCGTAATTCTTTTTCCAAAGCAATCGTTTTTTCAAACAATGAAAGCATCTCATCCCATATCGAGGCCGTTGAGTTAAGCCCCGAATGCTGTTCCAAATAACCGATCGTCAAATCCTTCGGTTGATAGATCTCACCGTCGTACGATAGCTCTCCAGCCATAATTTTCAACAACGTTGACTTGCCGGCACCGTTGCGCCCGACAATGGCAATCCGATCCTGGTTATGTACTTCTAATTTAATATCCGATAGAATAAGGTCAGCGCCAAATGATTTGCTGACTTGATTGAGTTGCATGAAGATCATAAAAGTCACCTCTAATTACTGTATCTTCATTTTAGCACGTTTGCGGCTTAGAAGTTAACGAGTGGATGAATTAAAGGAGCATGGTTATGAAAGAAGAACGCATACCAAGAGCGACCGTTAAGCGGTTGCCCTTATACTATAGAAATTTGAACAGATTATACCGGCAAGGCAAAACCCGAATTTCATCAAAAGAATTAAGCGAAATCGTCAAAATCGATTCTGCGACGATCCGTAAAGACCTTTCCTATTTCGGCGAGTTGGGTAGGAAAGGTTATGGGTACGATATTCAAAAACTGATCGTGTTTTTCAGAAAAATATTAGACCAGGACAAGGTAGCGAAAGTCGCCTTGATCGGTGTCGGAAATTTGGGAACGGCTCTGTTGAACTATAACTTTATTAAAGATGATAATATGCAGATTGACCTGGCGTTCGACACAAATAAACGGAAAATCGGAAAATCAATTGGGAATGTGTCCATTTTTGATTTAGCTGATCTGGAAGATAAATTGAAAGAATCAGGCATCAACGTTGCGATTCTTACGGTTCCGGGAAGTGCCTCCCAAGAAGTTGCAAACCGGCTGGTCGACAGTGGGATTGAAGCCATTTTGAACTTCACGCCGAACCGTTTGAATGTGCCAGACTCTGTTCATGTACATAGCATTGATCTGTCTGTTGAATTGCAGACACTCATTTACTTCTTAAAACATGATTAATCGTCTTTCATTTTGGCATAAATCGGTGTATGATAGATTTTAGTTATTTCGCAACTCGAAAAGTCCGAGGTGGAAACCAATGGGGAATAAAGATCACAACAAATGGTTAGTCATACTAGCTGTTCTATTTGGTACGTTTACGGTTATTTTGAATAATAGTATGTTGAATCCGGTATTGCCGGACTTTATGTATATATTCGATACGAATGCGGTCGGGGTCAGCTGGATCCTGACGATGTTTATGCTGTCGATGGGGATGACGATGCCGGTCACCGGGTTTTTGGGCGACCGATTCGGCAGGAAAAAGATATACATCATCGGCTTGCTATTGTTCATGACTGGCTCAATTCTGGGAGCTTTATCACCGACATTAAGTATGGTGATCATTGCCCGTGCGATTCAGGGGATTGCCGGCGGATTGATGATGCCGAATGCCATGGCATTGATCTTCCAAGCATTTCCGAGAAACGAGCGTGGTTTCGCTGTTGGAATCTATGGGATTTCAGTCATGATTGCCCCGGCGATCGGTCCGACGATCGGTGGCGTGATTGCTGAGAGTTTCCCATGGTTTTATTTGTTTTTATTCAATATTCCATTCGGTCTCTTGAGCTTGTTTTTCTCAACCAAATATTTAAAAACGACCGAATCAGATACGTCACTTCGATTCGACTGGATCGGCTTTGCGATGATCACGGTCGGAGTTGGATCGATTTTATATGTACTCGGTCAAGGAAGAGAATTTGAAACTGCATTGACTTGGACAAACTTGGTCCTGATCATCATCGGAATTATTTTCATCACTCTTTTTATCCGTTACGAATTGAAACAAAAACAGCCGCTACTTGATTTGTCGGTGTTTCGAATTAAGACGTACCGTTATTCCATTATGGTCACATCGGCGGCATCAATCGGATTATTCTCAGGGTTATTTTTGATTCCTTATTTAATTCAGGAAGCATTCGGATTAGGATTAGTCGAAACTGGGCTCGTCTTTTTGCCAAGTGCGTTGGCAAGCGGTGTGTTCATGAGTCTCGGAGGAAAACTGCTCGATTTGAAGGGACCCAAAGTGGTTGTTCCACCTGGGCTGTTGCTGATCTCACTCGCTTCGTTGGCGTTTGGCTTTTTCGTAGATTTATCGACGCCTTACTGGTTGGTCGTCGTCCTTTTTGCGATCCACGGATTAGGGCTCGGATTTGGAAACATGCCTGCGACCACCGCCGGCATGAATGCGATCCCTCAGCGACTGGTTGCCCAAGGCTCAGCCATGAACAACTTGATCCGCCAAATGGCTTCGTCGATGGCCATCGTTTTCTTTTCCGTATACTATGAAACCCGGCGGGGGAGTCTGATGCTCGTCAGTGACATATCTACCGAAGCGGCCACGATGCAGGCACTGAATGAAGCCTTTATCATCGCGGCAATCCTCGTAGCATCCGCCATCCCAGCCGCATTGGGTATGAAGCAAGAGATGAATGAGGATTAGGCTCGTATCCTTTGGTTTAGGGCTCATATATCGCCGTGTCGGACACATATCCCCGATGACGGACACATATACTGCCGTGTCGGGCACATATCCCCGATGACGGGACCATATCCTCACACGGTGGGCACATATTTTTGCTGAATGGGCACATAAATTTTGCTGGAGGGCGCATATTTTCTCTGAGTGGGACCATAAATCCCGCTGATGGGCGCATATATTTCTGAGGTGGGCGCATAAATCCAGCCGAAGGACACATATATTCGTGAAGTGAGCCCATAAAGTTAGAGCCGAAGGGCGCATATATTCGGACCGCAGTCCAACAAACCAAAAAAACCGAGGTCGGCACGAAGCCACCTCGGTTTACTTGTCTTTATTTTGATGCTCTTTGATCCGTCGATGCAGACCGAACATTTTGATTGCAGCACCGAAATCAAAGGCCGCAATCAATACAAAAATAATGGTTGCAACATTCCAAACGGTATCTTCCACGCTCAGGAAGGCAATGTACATGAAACCTATTCCCATGAACATGTACAAAATCGCAAAAAATCTAGGTGAAGCTCGCATATCGTATTATCCCCCAATTAAGATCATTGCTGTGGTTTCCATTTCCTCTAACCGTCTTTCTAAGTCTTCGATATCCACAAGTAGATTGACGAGCACGGCTGTCGTATTCATCGCAGCATGTGCAATCATCGGGACAATGATCCGTTTCGTTTTGACATATAAATAAGAAAATGCAAATCCCATCGCAACGTACGTTAGTGTGTACGTAAAGTCTATATGCAGCACGCTGAATAGTAAAGAAGACAACAGGGCTGCCCAAAAGAAATTCATCCGTTTGTACAATTGGCCAAAAAATATTTTCCGAAAAATTAATTCTTCAAAAATAGGCGCAAACACAATCGGCATCAAAATGAACAACATGTTTGCTTCGATGATTTCGATGATATTCATCGTGTTTTCACTAGCTTCATCAATTCCAATGATTTGAAGATTGATGATATTGGCAAGAATTTGTGCACCATACGCAATGAAAACCCCGCCAATCGACCAGCCAATCAGTTTCCCGATGCTTTGCCGATCACGCATGTTCGACGGGTGCATATCCACGCGTACGAGATAAAGAACGATGACCAATCCGACCGTATAACTGAATACATTCCAATAGACGAAGTAATCGACAGCTTCCATAGTTGGTAGAATTCGATGAAATAGGTCTATTCCGATTAATGGTGAGAATTGTACAAGCAAGTATACAAGAATCACCATCCAATAACGATGAGGCAAAACAATCGTCTCCTTTGGTTGTGAATTCACATGATGATACACTAGTTTTGTGTCGTTTTAAATTAAATTCAAGAACACCTAAAGCCTATTTTAAACGAAAGTAAAAAAGTAAACAAAAAATATCGTTTTTACTTGCAAAAAAAACAAACTTTCAGTAATATAATATTTGGATTTAGCACTCAATGAATAAGAGTGCTAACAAAACCATTCATCACATAAATTTGAGGAGGTTTTTGTCGTGTTAAAACCACTAGGAGATCGCGTCATTATCGAAGTTGTTGAGCAAGAAGAAACAACATCAAGTGGAATTGTTTTACCTGATTCCGCGCAAGAAAAACCACAAGAAGGTAAGGTTGTGGCAGTCGGTTCTGGCCGCGTCACAGAACAAGGTGAAAAAGTCGCACCAGAAGTCAAAGAAGGCGACCGTGTCATCTATTCAAAATTTGCAGGAACAGAAGTGAAACAAGACGGCAAAGAATACTTAGTACTTAGAGAAAGCGACATCTTAGCAGTCGTCGAATAATAAAAAAACATGTTATCAAACTAAGGAGGTCACTTAACGATGGCAAAAGAAATGAAATTTGGTGAAGACGCTCGTCGTCAAATGCTACGTGGTGTAAACACATTGGCAGATGCCGTAAAAGTTACATTAGGACCAAAAGGACGTAACGTCGTTCTTGAGAAAAAATTCGGTTCTCCACTCATCACAAATGATGGGGTGACAATCGCAAAAGAGATCGAATTGGAAAACCATTTTGAAAATATGGGTGCACAGCTTGTATCTGAAGTTGCTTCCAAAACGAATGATGTAGCAGGGGACGGTACAACAACTGCGACTGTTTTGGCGCAAGCAATGATCAGTGAAGGGCTTAAAAACGTTACATCCGGTGCGAACCCAGTGGGAATCCGTCGCGGAATCGAAAAAGCAGTTGAATTAGCGACAAACGAACTTCGCACAATTTCTGAACCAATCGAAAACAAAGAATCAATTGCGCAAGTTGCTTCCATCTCTTCTGCAGACGAAGAAGTCGGTCAACTAATTGCTGAAGCAATGGATCGTGTCGGTAACGACGGTGTCATCACAATCGAAGAATCTAAAGGATTTGCAACTGAACTAGAAGTGGTTGAAGGTATGCAGTTCGACCGCGGATATGCTTCTCCATACATGGTCACTGACCAAGATAAAATGGAAGCAGAACTTGAAGATCCATACATTTTGATCACAGACAAGAAAATCTCAAATATCCAAGAAGTACTTCCAGTGCTAGAGCAAGTTGTCCAACAAAGCAAACCAATCCTAATTATCGCTGAAGACGTTGAAGGCGAAGCGCTAGCGACACTTGTCGTCAACAAACTTCGTGGAACATTCAACGCCGTAGCGGTGAAAGCTCCAGGTTTCGGTGATCGCCGTAAAGCGATGCTTGAAGACATTGCGACACTGACTGGTGCTGAAGTGATTACAGAAGACCTAGGTCTTGACCTGAAATCAGCTACAATCGATCAACTTGGACGCGCTTCTAAAGTTGTCGTTTCTAAAGAAAACACAACCATCGTAGAAGGTGCTGGAGACACAGAAGCACTCTCTGCTCGCGTGAACCAAATTCGTGCTCAATTAGAAGAAACAACTTCTGATTTCGATAAAGAAAAGCTACAAGAACGCTTGGCGAAACTAGCTGGCGGTGTAGCAGTCATCAAAGTCGGTGCTGCAACTGAAACAGAATTGAAAGAGAAAAAACTACGGATCGAAGACGCTCTAAACTCAACACGTGCTGCAGTTGAAGAAGGAATCGTTTCCGGTGGTGGAACAGCTCTTGTCAATATCTACCGCAAAGTAAGCGAGCTGTCTCTAGAAGGCGACGAAGAAACAGGTAAAAACATCGTCCTTCGCGCATTGGAAGAGCCAGTCCGTCAAATTGCCGAAAACTCCGGCCTAGAAGGCTCAATCATCGTTGAACGTCTAAAAGGCGAAGACCTAGGCGTAGGATTCAACGCTGCAACAGGCGAATGGGTGAACATGGTAGACGCAGGAATCGTTGACCCAACGAAAGTAACACGTTCTGCACTACAAAACGCAGCTTCCGTTGCTGCAATGTTCCTAACAACTGAAGCAGTAGTTGCCGACCTACCAGAAGAAGACGGCGGTGGCGCCCCAGACATGGGCGGCATGGGCGGCGGAATGCCGGGTATGATGTAA
>CALGNY010000027.1 GCA_937958375.1 uncultured Bacillaceae bacterium | reverse complement strand
AAGATCTAGGTGTCCATTAGAGCAATCAGTTATCCAATAGTAGAGCCAGTTTTCCGATAGCTCGAGTTAACGCATCAACAGAAGTCAATACATATAGTTTCATTTCAAAAGTTGAGGAAGTACTTCACCTAACTATATAAAAGAGCTGTTGAATTTCTGATAGTACGGTCTATTTCCCAATCGTCTGTTTTTTCTTTGTTCAATTTAAACGAAAGTCCAATTCAATTATGATACGATAGATAAAAAGGAATAAAGGGGAGAGCACCTTGGTAATAAACGAAACAGAAATTACAGTTCGCTATCAGGAAACCGATCAAATGGGTGTTGTATACCATGCGAATTATTTTGTTTGGTTCGAAATCGGCAGAACACGACTCATTGAGCAATTAGGCTTCAACTATTCAGATATGGAAAATGAAGGCGTACTGGCTCCGGTCATTGATATTCAGGCCAAGTATAAAAAGCCTGTCAGATATGGAGAAAGAGCTATTGTCAAAACAAAGATCGACCACTACGATGGACTCAGGGTTACATATGGTTATGCGATTTATACCGAGGAGAATGAATTATCTGTAACAGGAACATCTACACATATTTGCGTAAATAAATCGACATTCAGGCCTATTCGGTTAAAAAAACATTTTCCGGACTGGCATGAGGCCTACCTAAAAGCTTCGGAGGAATAGTCAATGGCATTCGGAATAAAAAGAGAAGAACTCATGAAATGGAAAGAAAAAGTGGAACGTGGGGAAATTGCATTTTTGACTCATTATTGGGTAGATGAACGCTTCCCTGATATGAAGACGGTAACGAAAGTAGGTTGCAATGATCTTAAAAAGTTGGAAGCCTGGGGCCAGAAGCATGGTTTGAAGAAACATTGGATTGATCATCGTGAAAAGTATCCACATTATGATCTGATCGGGAGCTTCCAGGAAGATATTTTACGTGCAGAGGGGAAGATGGATCAACTGAATCGGTTTCTGACAAAGTAATCAAAAAGCTGTTCACCCTGTTATATGGATGAACAGCTTTTTCATTTATTTTTTCCGTTTTTCTGGTACCGGATCGAACCCGCCTGGATGAAGTGGGTGGCACTTTAAGATCCGTTTTACGCTCAAATACATCCCTTTAAACGCACCAAAACGCTGAAGTGCTTCCAGGCTATATTCGGAACATGTCGGATGAAATCGACAAGATGGACCTAGTAATGGAGAAATCCATTTTCGGTAGACTTTCACTAGGCCAATCAATAAATACTTCATATCGCCTCAGACCTTTTATTGATCCATTTCACGTTTATCATAAGTGATTGATGCCACCGCATCATGTAAATGAATAGATTCTTCGTTGACACATTTGACATGAAATTTCTCGACAAAATCCAACTCATATAAATCAGCAGCAACCAAGCGTACCATATCTTCAACAAAACGAGGATTTTCATATGCCTGCTCGGTCACCATTTTTTCATCCGGACGCTTCAAAACAGGATGGATTCGGGCACTAGCATTTGATTCAGCCGCTTCAAGCAATATTGCTTTCCAATCCTGTGAGCTTTCATCAAAATCAGCACCAAGTTCGACTTCCATAATGAGATTACCGCGTTGGTTGTGAGCACTATATTCACTGATTTCTTTTGAGCAAGGGCATAATGTGGTTACTTTCCCGGTTAGACCAACTGTGACATGGTAATCCTCATTTGCATCGTAATGGACACGAATCCAAGCCTCCGCATGGTTCATTCCTGCCATATCCGTATAAGGAGCTTTCCGTTCAAAGAACCAAGGAAAGTTAACTTGGACCTCGGCATCTTTCTGTTCCAGACGAACTTTCAAGTCGTGTGCAAATTGTTTGATGGACTCGATTGTCAGACTGATTCCCTGGCTATGATAATGGTGCAACTGCTCCGTGAATCGGCTCATGTTCGTCCCCTTGGAATCTTGGGAAATAGAAGATGCAAAATAAAACGTACCGATTGTCGTTTGTACAGTCGGTTCCATTGAGCTTTCTACTTTGATTGGATGTTTCACATTGGAAACACCAACGGCATCCAATTCAAACAAGAAGTTTTTCTTTGTATTCTGTAAATCCTTCATTTTCTCTTTTTCATGTGGTTTTGTTCTTGGTCCAGGTGGTACGGAACCGAATAATTTATGTCTCTCTTCTTTAGAAGGTAGTTGTTTTGGATTGTGTGGTTTGTCCATATCTAGATCTCCTTTCTGACCCAGGATAAATCCTAGAATCACAACGTCTAGTATACATGATAGCGAAGGTTTCTTTCAATTTATTGAACCGCATCCAGGTAGGGAATCACTTCGATTTCATCCGTGAATGTCTTCAAATGTTGTGCGGTATTTTGAAATACACGATTGGCATCCGTCAATCCATATTGTGCCGCATCGATTAACGGAACAATTTTAAATCCGTATTCGGCCGATGTATTATACGTTGGCATCATGCTCGCATTTGAAACCGAGTGGGTGAAGCCGCCGTTTTTTCGTTCTTTTGTTAATGTAATTTGAGAAATTGCTCCGATGTTTCGATCCAAACCTTTTTGATTCGATAAAAAGTTACCTAATGAATAATTGGCAAACCGCTCGTGCTCACCATTGACGGAAATCCAATCAACTGGCTGCAAAACATGAGGATGATGCCCGATAATCACATCCGCGCCATTGTTCGTCAAGAGGTCGGTTAAATAAATCTGTTCATCATTCGGTAATGGTTCGTATTCCGATCCGAAATGCATACTAACAAAAACGAAATCAACTTGATTTTGTAGCTCATCCAAGTCATGCAGGATTTGTTCTTGTTCAATATAATTGACGAGATGGTCTTTTCCATCAGGTATAGGTATACCATTTGTTCCATATGTATACGACAAGAAACCAACCGAGATACCGTTTTTGGTAATCATTCGAGGTTGGTTACGGTCTTTCTCGTTTCGGTAAGCACCGACATAGGCGATGCCTACCTGATTTAAATAATTTGTCGCATTGAGGATTGCTTGTTCACCTCGATCAAGCGTGTGGTTATTGGCCATAGAGACAATGTCGACACCTGCATCCTTTAACGCATCGGCCACTTCGTACGGTGAATTGAATGACGGATAAGACGACAGTCCGATTTCCTCACCACCAATGATGGATTCTTGATTGGCAATCGTAATATCGGCTGCTTCCAAGTACTTCTTGATCGGTTCAAACATCGGCTTGAAATCATATCCCTCGGTTGTTTTGGCGGATTCATAGACAGGGTTGTGTACCAAAATGTCGCCAATCGCATTAACTGTAATGGATTGGGAATAATTGATCTTCTGGCGGGCAGCCAATTGAAGCGCATCCGCAAGCTGGTGTGTTGAAGCAGTTAACGATTCTTCAGCTGATCGATTAGCATCGTTAGGGATCAGCAGGAACAACAGGATAGACAGCGTGAACAGAAAAACGATCAGTGCATACGGAAAAAGCTTTTTCATTTTAGCTCCACTCCAATGAATGTATATATGACTAGTGTAGGCAAATCGTTCTTCCTTTAGTCGTCAACGAAGGGGCGATCACATCTCGAACTGCCTATAACCATTTGATTTTGGGTTCCGTTTTATTTTTGATTCGTTTGATGTTGTCTGTATGACGGTAAATAACGAAAAACGTAAGTAAAGACGTCACGATAATTAACCCGATATGTTGCATGAAAATGGAAACGATGACGGCGACGACACCTGTCAGCATGGACGATAGCGATACATATTTCGAGAATTTCAAAAAGATAAAGAACGATACGAAAATGATTGCGAATAATAATGGGCTGACACCGAGCAATACGCCCCCGGAAGTAGCTACTGCCTTACCACCTCTGAATTTCGCAAAGATTGGAAATGAATGGCCAATCACTGCAAATGCACCGACAATGAGTGGCTCTAAATCTGGGCTAATCAAATATACGAGAACGACCGCTAATGTCCCTTTTAATATATCCAATACGGTAACAGCTAAGCCAGCTTTCACTCCCAGTACACGAAAGGTGTTCGTGCCGCCTAAATTCCCGCTTCCGTGATCACGCACGTCCGTTTGATAAAATAATTTGCCGATCACCAGGCTAAACGGGATGGAGCCAAGCAAATAGGCGATGATGCACAAGTATATGTAGTCCATTCGAATTCTCCCTTTACGAATAATAGTTCTTTGCTTATCAGCTACATTTAAGACCTAGTACCATTTTATCAGAATTTCGACGAATAAAGAAGTTTGTTTTTACAAACAACTACGCGAATAGTTGAGAAATCCGGTGAAAAAAGATATTCTAAAGTTAAGAAGCCAAAAGGGAGCGTGTCGGTATGAAAAATCCATCCAATGAACAACTCAAACAAATTTTACAAGAATCGAAAACAATCGCCGTGGTTGGATTATCGGATAAAGAAGAGCGCACTTCTTATCAGATATCAAAGATCATGCAAGAAAATGGTTATCGAATCATCCCGGTCAATCCAATGGTTGATGAAGTTCTAGGTGAAAAAAGCTATGCAACGTTAGAAGAGATTCCGGAGAAAATTGATATCATCAATGTTTTCAGACGTTCAGAGTTTTTGCCGGACATTGCAAGAGACGCCATCAATACGGATTGTAAAATTTTTTGGGCGCAACTCGGTGTGGAGAATGAAGAAGCCTATCAACTATTGAAAGAGCATGATTTTACCGTCATAATGGACTTATGCATTAAAGTCGTCCATGCTGTGCAAATTGGAAATTCGTAAATCACTTGGTAAAAATCTCTGCTGAGTTGCAGGGATTTTCTTTGTCGAAGAGAATGATATATCCAGAGTCTGTTTTTACGTTTCAATTGTTTGCAGAATAGAAGGGAGCTATTTTATTTGACTGATCAAAATTATTCGTACTCCGATGAATCCATTCAGGTATTGGAAGGTCTTGACGCCGTCCGAAAAAGACCGGGTATGTACATCGGAAGTACCGATCATCGAGGGCTACATCATTTGGTTTATGAAATCGTCGATAATGCGGTCGATGAAGTGTTGGCTGGTTTTGGCCAAGAAATTAATGTCAAGATACATAAAGACGAATCGATTTCCATCATTGATGAGGGGCGAGGTATGCCGACTGGGATGCACCAAACAGGCAAGCCGACTCCTGAAGTCATTATGACCGTTTTGCATGCCGGGGGGAAATTCGGACAAGGTGGTTATAAAACGAGCGGGGGACTACACGGTGTAGGAGCCTCTGTCGTTAACGCGTTATCCGAATGGTTGGAAGTTGAGATTTATCGGGACGGTAAAAAGTATTTCCAGCGATTCGAAAATGGCGGCAAGCCCGTGACAACGTTAGAAATGAAAGGTAATACGAATAAAACAGGAACGAAAATCACGTTTAAAGCAGATGAAACGATTTTCTCCACCGTGCGTTTTCAGTATGAGTTATTGACGGAACGCCTAAGGGAAACGGCATTTTTATTAAAAGGTGTCAAAATTGTTTTGACCGATGAACGAAAAGACCAACAAGACGTTTTCTTATATGAAGATGGGTTGGTTGATTTCGTTGCGTATTTGAATGAAGAAAAAGATAGCTTGCATGACATTGTCTCGTTTGAAGGGGCTCACCATACGATCGAAGTCGACTTCGCTTTCCAATTCAATGACGGGTATTCAGAAAATATCCTATCGTTTGTGAACAATGTCCGGACGATTGATGGTGGTACACACGAATCAGGCGCTAAAACCGCGATCACCCGTACGGTGAATGAATATGCGAGAAATAAACAATTACTGAAAGAAAAAGCGAAGAACTTGGATGGGAATGATATCCGGGAAGGACTGACGGCCGTCATTTCCGTTCGGATTCCAGAGGACTTGTTGCAGTTTGAAGGGCAGACAAAAAGTAAATTGGGAACACCAGAAGCCAGAAGTGCAATGGAAACGGTGTTAGGTGAAAAACTGTCTTATTTCTTTGAGGAAAATCCGGATACAGCTAAGCTGTTGATCAAGAAGGCAATCAAAGCTAGAGAAGCGAGAGAAGCTGCGAGAAAAGCCCGTGAGGATGCCCGTAGTGGTAAAAAACGCAAAAGAAGAGATGCTTTGCTGAGTGGGAAATTAACTCCTGCCCAATCGAGAAACCCAAATAAAAATGAATTGTTTCTCGTTGAGGGGGATTCGGCTGGCGGTTCAGCCAAGCAAGGCCGCGATCGACGATTTCAAGCGATTTTGCCGCTTCGAGGAAAGGTCATCAACACCGAAAAAGCAAAAGTGGATGATATTTTCAAAAATGAAGAAATTGCTACGATCATCCACACGATCAATGCTGGCATCGGTGCCGATTTCAATATTGAAGAAGCCAATTACGATAAAATTATCATTATGACTGATGCGGATACAGACGGCGCACATATTCAGGTATTATTGTTGACGTTCTTTTACCGATATATGCGACCGCTAATTGAGCATGGAAAAATATACATCGCATTGCCGCCATTGTTCAAGATTTCTAAAGGAAAAGGCAAGAATTATAAAGAAGACTATGCGTGGGATGAAAAAGCGATGGATAAACTGGTCAAAGAATACAAGTCCGGTTACACCATCCAACGATACAAAGGTCTCGGGGAAATGAATGATGATCAATTATGGGATACAACCATGAACCCTGAAACAAGAACGTTAATCCGCGTCACCATTGAAGACGTGGCCCAGGCAGAACGCCGTGTAGCCACATTAATGGGTGATAAAGTGGAACCTCGACGGAAATGGATTGAAGGCAACGTCGAGTTCGGCTTGGAAGAAGACGATACGATCCTTGAGAATGATAGACTGCTTAGCTAGGAGTGAACGAATGTGGCCGAAGAAGCTACCTATTTGGATTTACCATTAGAAGAAGTCATTGGCGACCGATTTGGTCGTTACAGTAAATATATTATTCAAGAAAGGGCCTTACCGGATGTTCGGGATGGCTTGAAACCCGTGCAACGCCGGATTCTCTATGCGATGTATGAAGAGCGAAACACACACGATAAACCTTTCCGGAAATCCGCGAAAACGGTCGGAACGGTCATCGGGAACTATCACCCACACGGCGATAGCTCAGTTTATGAAGCGCTCGTCCGGATGAGCCAATCGTGGAAGCTCCGTCAAGAGCTGGTCGAAATGCATGGGAATAATGGGAGTGTGGATGGCGACCCACCTGCTGCGATGCGTTACACGGAAGCACGTCTTTCGGGAATTGCATCCGAACTATTGAGGGACATTGAAAAAGAAACGGTCGAATTCATTGAGAACTTTGATGATACCTCGTTTGAGCCAGTCGTTTTGCCTGCCAAATTCCCTAACTTGTTGGTGAACGGATCGACGGGTATATCTGCTGGTTATGCAACCGATATACCGCCCCACAATCTCGGTGAGGTAATCGACGCAGTCATTTATAAACTTGATCACCCGAATGCGAGCCTAGACAAATTGATGGAAAAAATCCCTGGGCCTGATTTTCCTACTGGTGGAATTATTCAAGGGAAAGATGAAATCCGCAAAGCATACGAAACCGGAAAAGGAAGAATTGTCGTCAGAGGTCTAGCAGAAGTGGAGACGATGCGAGGCGGGCGCGAGCAAATTGTCATCACAGAGATTCCATATGAAGTCAATAAAGCGAACCTTGTCAAACGCATGGATGAACTTCGTTTAGACCGTAAAGTGGAAGGCATCAATGAAGTACGGGATGAAACCGATCGGACGGGTTTGCGGATTGTCATTGAGCTGAAAAAAGATGCAGACAGCCAGGGTGTTTTGAATTATTTATATAAAAACACCGATCTGCAAGTCAGTTATAATTTTAACATGGTAGCCATCGCCAATCGAACACCGACAATGATGAGTTTGCAGGGATTATTGGATGCGTATATCGATCACCAAAAAAGTGTCGTACGTGCCCAATCAGAGTTTGATTTGAATAAAGCTCAAGCAAGAGCGCACATCGTAGAAGGATTGATCTATGCGATTTCCATCCTGGACGATGTCATTGCAACTATCCGTGCTTCTGAAAACAAGCAGGATGCGAAAAACAGATTGATCGCGAACTACGATTTTTCTGACAAACAAGCAGAAGCCATTGTCATGCTCCAACTATATCGGCTCACCAATACGGACATCACGGACTTAGAACAAGAAGCAAAAGAATTACAAGAGACCATCAATCGGTTGAAAGAAATCTTGGAAAATGAATCCGTATTGTTAAAAGCCATTAAAGATGAACTCAGAGCTGTTAAGAAAAATTATAATGATGATCGGAGAACGTCTATTGAATCGGAAATAGAAGATTTGACGATTAATCTAGAAGTGATGGTTCCTTCTGAGGACGTGGTTGTTTCGTTAACTCGTGATGGATACATCAAGCGAACAAGCCTACGCTCGTATGGAGCATCGAACCCTGGTGATCTGCAACGAAAAGAAGGAGACGAGCTCCTTCAGTTGATGGAAATCAATACGACAGACACCTTGCTGCTTTTCACAAATAGAGGAAATTATTTGTATATACCGGTCCATGAATTACCGGATATCAAGTGGAAAGATATGGGCCAACACGTTGCCAATATCATTTCGATTCCAGGCGATGAAAAGGTTGTGAAAGCTATTCCTGTCAGAGATTTTGTATCAAGTCAGTTCATTCTGTCTGTGACCAAGAATGGCATGATCAAAAAGACAACCTTAGATACGTATAAAGTACAGCGTTATTCAAGACCAATCAATGCGATGAAATTGAAAAATGACGATGAAATTGTGAATGTCCACATAACGGATGGAAATCAAGAAATATTTGTGGCAAACAACCGAGGTTATGGCCTGTGGTTCCATGAAACGGAACTTAATCCAGTCGGAATTAAAGCAGCAGGGGTCAAATCGATGTCTCTGAAAAAAGATGAACATGTTGTGAATGGTGAAGTTTTCGATGATTTGAGTGAACCGTCCTTATTCATTGTGACCCACCGTGGCGCATGTAAACGCATGGCCCTTTCTCAGTTCGAACAAAGTAATCGTGCTAAACGGGGCTTGTCGATGTTAAGGGAACTGAAGCGAAACGCTCATCGTTTAGTCGGATTCCATCTCGTCGGCGAAGACACGACGATTCGAATCCAAACTGAAAAAGGTGAAACCGAAACGGTCATGCCATTGAACTTCAAAACGGCCGATCGCTATAGCAACGGATCTTTTGTCATCGATACCGACCAAACGGGTGATGTCGTCGATACACAAATTGAAGCGAGATACATGAGCTATTTTGATGCGAAAGAATAATATGTTTTTGTGAATGTTTGCGGCTGGAACAGAACTATTTTTACTCTTCACGGAAGATGAACAAGCATAATTAAGCGTAGGAAATATACGTAGACTCCTGCGGGTCGGCTAAGTTCGGTCACGTCCTGTGAGCAACGCCGACACTCACACATCCTGTGATCGGAAGAAGAGCCTAGGTGAGACCCCGCAGTGCGTCAGCACGAGGAGGCTCACCAGCTCCCCGTTGTAAAGAAGACACTGCGATTTATCGCAGATGTCGCCTTATGCCCTATGGGTAAAAGCGAAGTATATTTCCGTGGCGGGTGGTTATGCACTATTGTTCGATTTTTTTCTGAGTAAACATAGTTTTTGTCCCAGCCTTTTTATGTATGACTGCAGTCAAAATGCCAATAAACCGGAGTAACTGTCCAATAGGCGGATAGAAATTCCAATAGAACGGGGAAACTGTCCAATAGAATAAAAAAAATTCCATTAAGCTCGTAATTTTGTCCATAAGAATGTCGATTTTGTCCAATAGATTTGCGAAAACGTCCAATAGGGATCGGATATTGTCCAATAGATTGGGGTAATTTCCAATAGCGTAGCGAATATTCCAATAGAACCATACGCTTACTACCGGTAGGGCAGGAATTTTCCAATAGGGTGGTCCAGTTTCCATTAGCTCTTATTTATTTCCAATAGAATTTTATTTTGTCCAATAGGGTGTGTTTTTTTCCATTAAGCTCGTGATTTTGTCCATAAGAATGCCGATTTTGTCCAATAGATTCGCAAAAACGTCCAATAGAAACAGGGTGTTGTCCAATAGGCAGTTACGTTTGGCTAATAGATGACCGAACTTTCCAATAGATGTTTAAGTATGTTTGGGTGAGACACAAATATATGTCTACACACATAGTTATGATCTAAAAAGCAATCGAAATCTACTATGTAAAACCAATCTTCTCACATGCATTTGTGAAAATTATTTGACTCTTTCGCGAAATGTGATAACATGGTAAAAAAAGGTGGGAGGGGTCCATGAGTTTACGCGAAAAAATTATTGAATCTTCCCTAAAGCTCTTTTCCGAGAAGGGGTTCCACGGCGTTAGTGTACAGGATCTTGTTGAACATTCAGCCACGTCAAAGGGTGGATTCTATCATCATTTTTCATCCAAAGATGAACTGCTTTATGTCATCCACGATAAATTTATATCCTATGTGTTAAAGGAGGGGCATTTAGCGAAGAAAAAGTACGAGCGGCCGATGATGCAAATGCATGAGATTTTGAAATCCTTTGTACGGGTTTTTGACCTCTATAATGAACATATCGTTGTTTTTTATCAGGAAAACAAATACTTAAAAGACGAATACGAAAAAATCATTAAAACCAAACGAGATGAATATAAACAAATTGTGAATGATGTCATCCAGGAGGGCCAAGCTCACGGAGATTTCAGAGAAAAGTTACCGCCAACAATCACGACGATGTCCATTTTGGGGATGGTCAATTGGACGTATAAGTGGTATCGGAAAGACGGAGAAAAATCAATCGATCAGATTGCAGCCGTCTACATCGATCTCTTGATGCATGGATTATTGACAGACCATGCCTTACACGAATATCAAGCATCTGAACTGTATAAGGAACTGCAATACGAGTAACCGCTTTATAAATAAGCGTTTTTTATTCAATCCTTACAGACCAACTAGTCGGTCTAATACAAAAAGGAGGAGAAATAAATGAATTTTGAACTGACCAAAGAGCAAGAAATGACGAGAAAAATGGTCCGGGA
>CALGNY010000026.1 GCA_937958375.1 uncultured Bacillaceae bacterium | reverse complement strand
GTCAGTTCTCGAATGATCTCTGGCATATCTTCGACGACATCTGCATACTCATCCACTTGCTCATAGACCTCTTTGGCGAGCCGCTTCGGATTATATTTATCCCGAATCAACTTCCGTCCGAACGGTTCAGCGGCTTTGACAATGCTGAAATCAGGATCGAGCTGCTCGACGACACCTTCGAGGGTGAGCATCGTTTTTCCGACAAGCGTAAGATCGGAAGGGATTTCGATACGATGCTTGTGTGCGATTCGGAACATGTCCGTAATCGCCTGACCTAAACTGATTTCACTGAATGGGATGTCGTAATATTTGATGAGTAGTTGGTCAATATCACCTTCCCACTCATGCTCATCAATGTCTGCAGGAACAACGCCCATCCGACGCATCGCCCGAGTCATTTTTTTCGTATCTTGATTCACCATGGCAAGTACAACCGATGCCAGATTCCGTTGCATCTCCCTCGTTAACCGACCGACCAATCCAAAGTCCATCACGGCAATACCGTTTTTCTCTGGTAAGGCAAAAAAGTTTCCAACGTGCGGATCGGCATGAAAATAGCCATCTTCAAACATTTGATAAAAGACAGCATGAACGAGTGTCTCCGCAAGCCACTCATTGTCACATCGGTTTTTTTCTAAACCTTCGTGATCATCCAGCTTGATTCCTTCCACAAATTCCATCGTCAAAACCTTCTTGGTGGTATAATTCCAATAGATTTCAGGAATATATACTTCTGGTTGGTCTTCAAACTGCCGGGCCATTAAGTCTGCATTCCGACCTTCTTTTTCATAATCTAATTCATCAATGATTGCCTTTTCGAACTCTTCGACTACCTCGACCACTTGATACCGCTTCGCCCAATCCATTCGTTTTTCTGCCCGTTCAGCCATCTCATGAAGAATTTCTAAGTCGATATGTACTTGCTTACCGACGTTTGGTCGCTGGACTTTCACGGCCACTTTTTCCCCGCTAGGCAGCAATGCTTCGTGGACTTGTCCGATGGAAGCAACTCCAAGCGGCGTTTCATCAAACGAATGAAAAAATTCTTCTATTTTTCCATTTAGCTCATATTCTACGATTTTCCTTATTTGTTCAAATGGGACGGGGTCGATATGATCTTGGAGTTTCGTCAGTTCCTTGATGATGTCCTTGGGGATAATGTCGGGACGCGTGCTCGCAAGCTGTCCGACTTTAATGAATGTCGGTCCGAGGTCTTCAAGAAAATTGCGGATTCGTTCACCGACAGATTTTTCTTCTTGATCGCGTTCACGGTCGATGAGAAGCCGACGAGGCAATGAGAAAACCCGGTCCAAGCCTAAATCCTTTACGAAATAACCGAAACCGTTTTTCGTAAAGGCTGCAGCAATGTCCCGGTATCGACCCATATGGCGCATTTGTTTTCTTAAAATCCCCATCCCCTCCTTTTGCTTTCAGTGATCATCATGAACCTATTCTTCCATATTGAGCTGGCGTTCCAATTGATGTACGCGATTCTCCAAACGCTCGTAATCTTCACGTGTTGGCACATCCAACTCTTCCAGCTTCTTTTTCAGCTTTGCCTGTGTCTTTTGATTCCACTCTTCTTGACTCCGCTCACCTTTCGCCTCGATTTCTGCCAGCAAACTATCTGATTCTTGTTGGGAAAGCTCGCCTTTTGCCCTTAATTCGTTCAATATTTTGTCCGCTTGTTCTTTACCGACAGCAGCCAACCCAGCCCCGATCGACAGTCCTTTTTTGAATAAATCACTCATTGCAGTCACCTCTGTTAGGTCGATTTTTTGCTTATTAGCCTTTACCCTGATTCGATTAGGTGGAAACTTTGGAGTAGGGATTTGGGTGGAGATTGGGTTGCGGGAATATTCTCTTGTGGGGTTGGTTTATGCGGCAGATATATAAGCCGAGCGAGAGATATATGGACCCGGGAGCTGGGTTTATGCGTCCAACTTCAATATATATGTGACCATCGCGGGGATTTATGCGACCGGTTGTACCGTTTATGTGACCACCTGAGGAATTTATGTGCCCTACT
>CALGNY010000025.1 GCA_937958375.1 uncultured Bacillaceae bacterium | reverse complement strand
AGAAAAAACATACGTCAATGCCATGGTCGGTCGAGAAACGTTGGCCGACGAGCAAATCGATCAGCTCATTCAAGACCTAGCACCGTATCAAAAAGGCGTCATCGTCTGCGGGGAACTGCCTGCTGACACGAACGTCGAAGCGATTCATCAGCTGGCGGAGCAGTGGAATGTCCCGATATTTGCAGACGTCCTGTCACACGTACGGCACGGCGAAACAGTCAATGATCACGTCATTTCCACATACGATGCGATTTTAAAAAATGAAACCGTTGCAGCGAAATTACAACCGGATTGGATCATCCGATTCGGTGCCATGCCTGTTTCCAAGCCGTACTTAAAATGGATTCAGGCCAACCATCTTAAAAAACATATCGTTGTCGATGAAGCGAGTGGGTACCGTGAACCAGCGAGCATCGAAACGACGATGGTGTATAGCCAGCCGAACCGGTTGGTTGAGCAGCTCGTCAACACACCCAACAAGCTCTCCGGCGATTCCGATTGGATGAACCAATGGAAACAAATGAACGACATGGCTCAAAAAGAAATTCGTACGACCGTCAACGATGAGCAACTCACGGAAGGCAAGGTCGCTTATGAATTGACCGAAGCGGTACAGCCGAATGACGTGATTTTTGTCGGAAACAGTATGCCGATCCGTGACTTGGATACCTTTTCACTCACCCGAAAAGAAAACATACGGATCCATGGCAACCGAGGAGCCAACGGAATTGACGGATTGATCGCCACCGCAACCGGGTTTGCCGCAACAGGAAAATCTGTCACACTTTTCTTAGGCGACCTATCTTTACTACATGATTACACAGCACTATTGATCGCACGAAAACATCAGCTTAATATCCGCGTGGTCGTCGTCAACAATAATGGCGGTGGTATTTTTTCCTTTTTACCACAACGAACAGAAGCCAACCATTTTGAAACCCTGTTCGGAACTCCATTTGACCCACCAATTGATAAATTGGCGGACGCAGTTGGCTACACGTTTCACCAGCCCACAACGGCGAGTGAACTGCAAGAAATTCTGAAGCGGCCGAATAAAGGGCTAGAGCTCATCGAAGTCGTTACAGACCGCGACGAAAACGTCCACATGCATCGCGATTTATGGCAACGCATCGCAGAACACATCAAGGGAGTAGGGTGATTAACCATGATTGTACCCGTCGGAAATCAATCATACTTTGTCAGACTGAAGGGAAGCGGCGAACCCGTCATCTTATTACACGGATTCACCGGCTCGGCCAAACAATGGAGAAACGTTGTCTCCGAGTCGAACCTTCCCGTACAATGGATCGGCATCGATTTACCCGGACACGGAAAAACTATCGTCCGTGAAGAAAAATCAATGGAAGAATACGTTGACGAACTCATCGAAGTCATTAACCAGCTCGAAATCGAAAACTTCCATTTGCTTGGCTACTCGATGGGCGGAAGAACCGCGCTCCTGTTAGCCAACCGCCATCCAGAACGCATCAAAAGCTTGACCTTGGCTGGCGCATCACCAGGCCTTAAAACAACAGAAGAGCAAGAAGCACGAAAAGAAAGCGATGAAAAACTCGCTCAGTTCATCGAAGACAAAGGGATCGAAGCCTTCGTGGATTATTGGGAAAACATCCCGCTCTTTCAATCGCAACAATCCTTGTCACCAGAGATCAAAAAAGTATTGCATAACGAGCGACTTTTCCAAACCGAACACGGACTTGCTTTATCCCTGAAAACAATGGGAACTGGCGTCATGCCATCCTTATGGGATCAACTGGAGCACATACAAATCCCAACTTTATTAGTCACCGGTGAACTCGATGAAAAGTTCAATTCGATCAATGAAGAAATGCTCAAACGCTTACCACGCGCGGAACACCAGGTCGTGAAAGAAGCCGGCCATGCGGTTCACGTGGAAAATCTCCACTCATTTGTTAAAATAGTAAGTGAATTTTTACAACAACATATTCATACTAAAACACATACGTAGGAGGAACAATTTATGGCAGTCGAATGGACGAAAGTCAAAGACTACGAAGAAATCATTTATGAGAAATACAACGGAATCGCAAAAGTCACCATCAATCGACCAGAAAAACGAAACGCATTTACACCACTGACGGTGAATGAAATGATCGATGCGTTCACACGAGCACGCGATGACAATGAAGTCGGTGTCATCGTATTAGCAGGTGCCGGCGACAAAGCATTCTGTTCCGGTGGTGACCAATCCGTCCGCGGACACGGTGGATATGTCGGAACCGATGAAGTACCACGCCTGAACGTATTAGACCTACAACGTTTGATCCGCGTCATTCCAAAACCCGTCATCGCAATGGTTTCCGGCTATGCAATCGGAGGCGGCCACGTCTTGCACGTGTGCTGTGACTTGACGATTGCGGCAGACAACGCGATTTTCGGACAAACCGGACCTAAAGTCGGAAGCTTTGATGCTGGATACGGCGCAGGACTTCTTGCACGCATGGTTGGCCACAAGAAAGCCCGTGAAATCTGGTACCTCTGCCGTCAATACAACGCAGAAGAAGCCGAGGACATGGGCCTTGTCAACACGGTCGTACCATTAGACAAACTCGAAGAAGAAACGATCCAGTGGTGTGAAGAAATTCTTGAAAAATCACCGACTGCACTCCGTTTCTTGAAAGCCTCCTTCAACGCCGACACAGACGGCTTGGCAGGACTACAACAAATGGGCGGAGACGCTACCCTTCTTTACTACACAACCGATGAAGCAAAAGAAGGACGCGACGCATTCAAAGAAAAACGTAAACCGGACTTTGACCAGTTCCCGCGTTTTCCATAAACCTCACGAAGAAAGATCACATCAAGTTTGATGTGGTCTTTTTTTATCCTTTTCGCGGGTGATTGTTGACTTAATTGCTGGATTCCTAAAATAAATAAGTAAACAAATAGTCTCAAAACCATTCCAAATCCTAAACCATAATGGAGCTGATCAGATGGAAGCGTCTATACTTGCCGCTGTAATTGTTATTTTCATCGTTGCCATGGCATCTAATTCAAAAAAGAAAAAGTAAAAGACAATATACAAGAGAGGTTAGGGTATGACTAGTTGGTCAATAAGGGGGGAATCCGTTGTCACGCAAACTATTGCTCTTTTTCATATTAATATCCACCATCACAATGATTTCAGCATGTGAAGGAGAAAGTGCGGGAGAAGATGATGAAGAGTATCCCTATGGTCATTATGAAGATGACAAAATGATTGGAACCATTCGGAAGTAAATCCGAATGAGCGTACCTTAATTGTTGATATTTCAGAATGGGAAAAACGAGATCGAAAAGGACCAGGCATAACCGATTAAGGCTACTTATATACGGCTATGATATCCGATCAAACAGTCATAAAAGACGAAGAATATAACGAGACATCATTGGAAGATATAAAACGAGGCCAAAAAGTATTAGTTAATCCTCCAAGAGATGACAGCTTCGAAGGGCATCCAAATGAAATCATTTTTTTGGAAATGACCTATGAGGAAAAGTATTCGAGGCTCCTCCCCCATACAGATGGCATGAATATTGTCATCATGTATAGGGAAAATGAACCGGTACCTTCTGAGTTGCAAGAAACCATGTATGAACGTGCAATGAATATACTCGAGGGAACAGAATACAGAGCTACAGCCGGATGGGTACCTTATGATAATGACTACGTTGTTGACTTTAAAGAAGAGCTGGACATTGAACAGTTTCCGGTAATACTTGTGTTTGATGGAAAAGAACTTATTTTTAAAGGATATAGTGATGAAGATCTATATGATTTTTTCAGAACCTTGACTGAATAAGAACTGCATAGTTTCATAGGATATTACTTTAATCCGTGACGTAATGCCAATTTTCTTATAACCATTCTTACAATTTTTGTGGAATGTTATAATAGGCTCAGAAGTAGCAAGAGGAGGTATTTGTCGTGTTACATGATCTTCTTCAAGAAAAACGCAAGCTAATTTTAAAATCAGCAGATGAAAACGGTATTAAAAATGTACGGGTTTTTGGTTCTGCTGCAAGGCATGAAGATGGACGTGAAAGTGATCTTGATTTACTTGTGGAATTGAAAAAGATAGAAGTTTATTTGACTTGATTCGTTTTAAACAAGAAATTGAAGACTTATTCGAAGTTAAGGTTGATGTTGTAACAGAAAACTCTATTCATTGGAGTATAAAAGAGAATGTCCTGAATGAGGCCGTTCAGTTATGAAGAATGGCCAACTTTATTTGCAGCATATTTTAGAGTGTATAAATAATATTGAATCGTTTGAAAATGTTATACGCCAAATGGCACAAGGAACAACTGATAAAGGAATAAACTGCATCATTGTGAATTCGGAAGTAGAAGAAATTGATATGGAAACAAACGAGAAATTAGACGCAATGATGGAAGTCAATATTGAAACGGAAGGCATGATGAACAAATTAAATCAAATTTATGATGGTTGGGAAATAGTTAAGCAACTAGTAAAGCCACTCGAATATAAAATTATCAGGAACAAAAGAGATGTTTTGTTAAAAACTAATGCAATCACTTTCGTGGTAAGAAAGAGATGATACTACTCATAGTAGACAATAATAAATTTGAATAAAATGCTGCAATTTACACTAGCAAAGCCGAGGTGTCTAATATCAAACCATCAATTTTACTTATAGGAACTGACCATTTCACTCCACAAGATAGCGGTGACCTCTTTAAGACAAACAAACCAGATATGTTATCTACCGGGAGACAAAAGGAAATAAAAGAAGTCATTGGTTGTATTAAGAAATTTGAACCTACAAAAGTTGCTTTAGAATGCCTGCAACAAAAAGAAGATCAATTGAATGAACAGTATTCCTCTTATCTAAATGGCGAATACAATTTAACAATTAATGAAATTGATCAAGTTGGTTTCCGCTTAGCGAAGGAATGCAACCTCGATCAGGTACATGCCGTAGATTGGAACGAGGAGCAAAAAGACGTTCCTGATCTAGCGAAATTGGGGGATACAGAAGAATTTAGAGAAGCTACAAAAATCGGAGAAGAGCTGTTGGCTGAAGCAAATGCATATCTAAGCAGTCATTCGCTGAAAGAGTATTTACGTTGGTTAAACGACCCCGAGATTATATTAAGAAATCAGGAACTGTATATGAAGTTAGCTTTAGTAGGCGACACAAGTAACCCAGCAGGTGCAATGTGGACCGCTAAGTATTGGTATTACAGAAACATGCTAATTTATAAAAACCTAGTGCGCCTGATTGAATCAAAAGAAGAACGAATATTTGTTTTATATGGCAGTGGCCACCTTCACTTGCTATTGCAATTTTTGAAAGAGAGTGGAATCTTTGATGTAAAGACTGCCAGTGATTATTTAACATAGGACGATGGAGGAACTATGATGAAGAAAAAGAAAGTTTGGCTTATCTTATTTCTAACACTGACCATCCTAATCGTTAGTTTAGTGATCGTAGCAAATAAAAAGCCAACGGATGCTGACTTTGTCCGTTGGATGGAAGACCGGTATGCAATTGAGTGTTGGGATTACAACTGTGAAACATTTGAAATTGCCTTTGAGGAAGCTAATGAAGACCCTATTATCATGAGAGCAGATGGTGCTTACAGTCCTGGAGTATTTATTATGGAAGTAATTAATCATTATAAAAGCAATGAAGCACCCTCATATAATTTAGATATTCATGTGCGAGGCTTCTTTGGCAATTTCACAGTTTTGGAAGAAAAAATTAATAAGATACCGAAAAGATAAAAGTGAGCTATGTTTACTTTAAAAATTACTCCTGACTTGTTTTCCTAAAACCATAAAAAGCACGAAAGCCGAGCCCTTCATAAAATGTGCGAGATGAACGATTTGCAAGTAATTCAACTCTTGTCTGGATACAAACTGTGTACATAGTAGATTAACTCTTTTCCTAATCCAAATCCTCTATACATTTTATCGATCAATAATTCGCAGATAAACAGGCTTATACGAGTATCTGTAAAGCCTCTTATATAGCCAATAACATTTTTAGTCTCTGTTTCAACAACAAATGATACATTTGAATTCTTCCAAGCTTCCTTAGTGTTCATATGATTTTCAACTAAATTAGACCATCCTTCTATTTTATTTAAATCTTGTATTTTATTAATATCACCTTCAACATATGGCCGAATAAATACCTTCGTGTTATTCTTTAAAAATACTGTCATGTAAAAATCCTCCCTCAAAAATTTCATCCACATTCTTACCTAACTGACAACATTGCAAGTGAACATACTAAATAACAGATAATTAACACGTCTACAACAGTTGTTGTTCCTATACATACCGAATGCTAACTTTTATTTTTTCCTAATCGAATGAATTTCATAATTCCTAGCCCTTGTGTCTCAATGAGTTTGAGAGACAAAAA
>CALGNY010000024.1 GCA_937958375.1 uncultured Bacillaceae bacterium | reverse complement strand
GGGTAGAAAAACAAAACAGAAGCTACCCTCCAATAGGCCTGCTATCATAAAGGGTGGAGAAACTAAAACCGAGCGCACCCTTCAATAGAACCATGTCCACAAAGGAGAGTAATAAATTCAATAAAAAATCACCCGCTTCCCTAGAAAGGAAAGCGAGTGATCCAATCCGTCTTTATCAAACGACAAAATTCACTTGCTCTTCATGAGCATCTAACAACATCATATTTCTGTTCAACAAACACCTGATGCCAAATCATAAACATCAACACCGTCCAAATCTTCCGGCTGTAATCAATTTTACCGACCCGATGTTTTTCGAGCAGGGTCAACAAATAACCTTTATCAAAATAGTCATCCGTCTCACTCACCCGAATCAGCTCATGAGCCCATTCATATAGCTCATCCTTCAACCAATGACGGATCGGCACTGGAAAGCCTAGCTTCCTCCGGTTAATGACATGCTCGGGTATGATTCCACGGAACGCCTCCCGCAGCACCCACTTCGTCGTTCCATGTGCAAGATTGTATTCCACGGGGATTTGGCTCGCGAGCTTCATCACCTCAACATCCAAAAACGGTGAGCGTACCTCCAGATCATGTGCCTTAGTCATCCGATCGGCTTTTAATAAAATGTCGCCACGCATCCAGGTATGCAAATCGATGTATTGCATTTGTTGAACGGGATGCAGGTGAGCGGATTCTCCAAATAGGCCACGGGTTATCGCTTGATAGCTTACCGACGCATCAAACGTCTTTAAAAATTCCGCCTTCTCACCTTCTTCAAACATTTTCGCATTGCCGATATACCGATCTTTCAATGGTGTCGTCCCGCGTTCCAGAAAACTCTTTCCTTTCACTCCTTCTGGCAAGACGTTCGCAACCCGCTTCAACAGCCCATGAACAACATCCGGGACCGAGTTAAACCAACGCAGCGACTGGGGCTCACGGTAAATCGTATATCCGCCAAATAACTCATCGGCACCTTCTCCCGATAACACGACCGACACATGCCTCCGCGCTTCACGGGCAGCGAAATATAACGCAACACTCGCCGGGTCCGCTAATGGATCTTCCGTGTGCCAAATGATTTCAGGCAATCGGTCGACAAACATGTCAGGCGTTATTCGGCAACTATAATTTTCAATGCCTAATTCACTTGCCGTCATTTTCGCTACCCCAACTTCTGAAAAACCCGAATGCTCGAAGTCGACCGAGAAGGTTTTCAAATTCGGTTGAACTTCCTTCGCCAAGCTTGCGATAATTGTCGAGTCGATTCCACCAGAAAGAAACGAACCAACCGGTGCATTACTTCTCATATGTAGATGAACGGATTCGGTCATCGTTTCACGAATTTTTTTGGCGAAATCAGCAACAGCCAATTGCTTCATTGGTCGAAAGGTCGGTTGAAAATAACGTTCAAACACTAACCCTTCATCAACTAACGTAAACGAGCACCCCGCTTCCACCTTACGAATCCCATTAGACATCGTCATCGGTTCAGGCACGTATTGAAAACTGAAGTAGTGTTGTAAACTTTCCGGATCCACCTCATCCCGTCCAGTTACAGCAGAAAGCATCTTTTTATCAAAAGAAAACCACACACCCTCTTGTTGCTCACTGTAAAACAACGATTTCATCCCGAACGGATCGCGTGCTCCGACCAATCTCTTCTCGTTTTTATCCCAAATCAACATGGCAAATTTGCCTCTTAATTGTCGGAACAAGTCCTCGCCATACTGCTTATATAATCGAGTTAAAATTTCAGAAGTCGTATCCCCGACATTCACATTTTCACTGAGCTCACGAACATTATAGAGCTCTCCATTCATAACTACCAAGACGTCATCCGTTTCAACAATAACCGGTTCGTTTTCATTATTCTTCTTCCAAAAACTTACCAACTTATCCGAATAAACTACTTGTACCTGTTGATCCACACAATAAACGTTACTTTCCTTATCCGCAGGCTTTTCATAACGAATGAATCCAATAAAACCACACATAGCCATTCCTCTTTTCACGGAAATTGTAGGCGCAAAAAAATCAGCTGCCATACTACACGTATAACAGCTGATTTCCGTAAAAAGTTTCATTAGATTTTTAACACTTTTTTCAAATCGTCCACGCGATCGGTTCGCTCCCAGGTGAAGTCTTCATCCGTCCGACCGAAATGTCCGTAAGCCGCCGTCTTTTTATAGATCGGCCGCTTCAAGTCCAACATTTTCGTAATGCCTGCCGGTCGTAAATCAAACACTTCGCGAATCGCGTCAGCCATCCGCTCTTCGGAAACAACGCCTGTCCCAAATGTATCCACATTGATTGAAACCGGCTGAGCGACGCCAATCGCATAGGCTAATTGAACTTCACACGTATCCGCCAACCCTGCAGCGACGATATTTTTCGCCACGTAGCGAGCGGCATAGGCAGCAGAACGGTCCACTTTCGTCGGATCCTTCCCACTAAATGCGCCGCCACCGTGTCGTGCATAGCCTCCATACGTATCAACGATAATTTTCCGCCCGGTCAATCCAGCATCCCCCTGTGGTCCACCAATCACAAAGCGACCAGTCGGATTGATGAAAAATTTGGTCGCATCATCGATCAGTTCTTCTGGAACAACCGGACGAATGACTTTTTCCAATATGTCTTGTTTGATTTGTTCCAATGAAATCTCTGGGTGGTGCTGTGTCGATAACACAATCGTATCGATGCGAGCAGGTGAGCCATCTTCTTGATATTCCACAGTTACCTGCGTTTTTCCATCCGGCCGTAAATAAGGAATGACTTCCGTTTTACGCACGTCCGACAATCGCTTCGAAATTTTATGGGACAACGAAATCGGCAGTGGCATCAGTTCTTCGGTTTCATTCGTCGCAAAGCCGAACATCAACCCTTGGTCACCTGCGCCAATCGCTTCGATCTCTTCATCCGTTTCCTGGCCTTCCCGCTTTTCATAAGCGACATCCACACCCGCGGCAATATCCGGCGATTGTTCATCAATCGATGTCAACACTGCACATGTGGCATAGTCAAAACCATATTTCGCTCGCGTATAACCAATTTCTTTTACGGTGTCGCGCACAATCGTTGAGATATCCACATACGATGTCGTCGATATTTCACCCGATACCAAGACAAGTCCTGTCGAGACCATCGTCTCACAAGCGACTCGCGCATCCGGGTCTTCTTTTAAAATTTCATCCAAAATTGCATCGGAGATCTGATCACTGATTTTATCCGGATGTCCTTCGGTAACTGATTCCGATGTAAATAACCTACGTTTTCGTTCCATTCCGTTTCCTCCCAAGAATTATTACGGTACTCTATCCATCCTGGTGAGACGGCTTGCATCCAAGCTACAAAAAAACCTTTCCCTTTTTGGTCATGACAAAAGGGAAAGGTTGAATTCCGCCTTCCGCTCTTATCGTCCAAGTTCTACCTTGCATCAGGTTAGCACCTGTCACTTGTCGTGATGGTTGCCGAGCTTCATCGGGCCTGTTCCCTCCGCTTGCTCTGGATAAGAGTAATTCCGTTTCCGCATAATCATAACGTTAAACACGGGTCTCTGTCAATTTAAAAAAACCAAATCGTTAAACCAGCTGGATTTGTTTGATGGCACGAGCCAATGATTGGTCACTGATCTCCAATATGTTCATCCAACTCACATCGTTTCCTTCATCATTGGAATGTAACTCTTTCTCATCCGTCGTCATCAAATACCTAAAGTCATAATGAAAATGCCCCGGCTCATTCCTTTGTTTATTGGTCGGGATATAATGAATGTTGATATCAAACGGGTACATTTTTTCTTCATGAATCGGATGTAGTTTAGGTGTCAGACCAGTCTCCTCTTCCACCTCGCGGATCGCCGCTTCCTCCGGTGTTTCCCCTGGGTCGACATGACCGCCAGGCTGTAGCCACCGCTCAAGTGTCCGATGAAATACCATCAATAATTGATCCGGATTCTCCGGGTGAAGCACAAGTCCGCTTGCTGTAATATGACCCGGTTTGACAGAACGATCAAATAATTCATGCTGATCTTTAGTGAACGAAATTAACGGAACCAGATGCTGAACTTCTTCTGGAAAGTCACGCAAATATTGCTGCAGCTGATCGAGTGCATTTTGTTGATTCAGTTTTGTATTCAAGGCAATCCGTCCTTTCACAAAAAATTACGTCTATTCTTATTTAAAAGCGTAACATGACAATCAACTTTTCGACATCATTATCCTACTACAAACACAATAAAATCTGTTAGACTATAAGGTGAACGATAAGCGTTACGAATTTTTGCTTGAAAAGTCGCGAAAGATGGTATGTTAGTTGAAACGGTTGTTATAATTTATTCACAAATTTTTTCGAATTAGTATGGTTTAATATAATCAATGTGTTATACTAATCACAGATTAGCATACTTACATACACTTAATGAAAAGGATGATGAATGGATGAATACAAATACGCTGGATTCTTTAGTTTCACGCTTGACTGACTTAGACGTAAACCATCAGAACCTTTCTGTTGCACAACTTGTTGAAAAAGTGTTGGACCGCCAAGAAGGCGAGCTATCTTCTACCGGTGCCATCCGAGCAACCACCGGCGCTTATACAGGCAGATCACCAAAAGACAAATTCATCGTTGAAGATGAAGAGTCAAAAGATCATGTCGAATGGGGAAGCACGAACCAACCGATCAGCGAAGAAAAATTCGAAAACCTATTCAATAAAGTCATCGATTACCTAGGGGAACGTGACGAGTTATTTACATTCAAAGGATTCGCAGGTGCTGATGAAAAATACCGCTTGCCAATCCAAGTCATCACCCAGTTCGCATGGCACAATCTATTCGCGAATCGCTTATTCATTCGCCCGACGGAAGAAGAGCTGAAAACGCACGAAGCTGGTTTCACTGTCGTATCTGCACCACATTTCAAAGCAGATCCGAAAGTCGATGGAACGAACTCTGAAACGTTTATCATCATTTCATTCAAACATCGCATTGTGTTGATCGGCGGAACAGAGTATGCTGGCGAAATCAAGAAATCCATTTTCTCTGTCATGAACTTCATGCTACCGACGAAACATAACGTCCTACCGATGCACTGCTCAGCTAACGTTGGTGCTGAAGGTGATGTCGCATTGTTCTTCGGACTTTCCGGAACAGGGAAAACGACATTGTCCGCTGACCCGCACCGCAGCTTGATCGGTGACGACGAGCACGCGTGGTCACAAAATGGTGTGTTTAACATCGAAGGCGGATGCTATGCGAAGACTGTCAACCTTTCTGAAGAAAAAGAACCGCAAATTTTTAATGCCATCCGTTTCGGTTCTGTATTGGAAAACGTCGTCTTGGATGAAAACCGCGTGGCAGACTATGATGACACGAGTCTGACTGAAAATACTCGTGCAGCTTATTCAATCGATAACATTGACAATATCGTTCGCCCAAGCTTGGCGGGCCATCCAAACGCAATCATCTTCTTGACAGCTGATGCATCTGGCGTATTGCCTCCAATCAGTAAGCTGTCAAAAGAACAAGCGATGTACCACTTCTTGAGTGGGTATACGAGTAAATTGGCAGGAACAGAGCGTGGCGTCACTGAACCACAAGCGACATTCTCCGCTTGCTTCGGATCACCATTCTTGCCACTGCCGGCAGCCGAATATGCAAAAATGCTCGGAGAACGAATCGATCAGCATAACTCCGAAGTTTTCCTAGTCAACACCGGCTGGACAGGTGGACCATATGGCGAAGGCTCCCGGATGAAGCTTGGCTACACACGCGCCATGGTGCAAGCAGCACTTGAAGGCGAATTGAAAAACGTTGAGACCGTACAAGATGAATTCTTCGGCTTGCACATCCCAACTGAATGCCCAGGTGTTCCATCAGAAGTCTTGAATCCGAAGAAAACATGGAAAGATCCTGAACGTTACGATGCACAAGCACAAGA
>CALGNY010000023.1 GCA_937958375.1 uncultured Bacillaceae bacterium | reverse complement strand
GAGAGCGTACGGTTCATACCCGTGAGGTCGGGGGTTCGATCCCCTCCGCCGCTATTTTTTTATGACATTTTATATAATCATACATATGGCGGTCGTGGCGAAGTGGTTAACGCACCGGATTGTGGCTCCGGCACTCGTGGGTTCGATCCCCACCGGTCGCCCCATAAAAATTAAACAAAAGGACCCTTAGCTCAGCTGGTTAGAGCTATCGGCTCATAACCGATCGGTCGCAGGTTCGAGTCCTGCAGGGTCCACCATTTATTCGGAGGAGTACCCAAGTCCGGCTGAAGGGAGCGGTCTTGAAAACCGCCAGGGGCTTCACGGCCCGCGGGGGTTCGAATCCCTCCTCCTCCGCCATACATATTCGAGTTACTCTAAAAGTCTTTATGGCTTTTAGAGTTTTTATTTTTGGGGTAAAGTGGAAAATGTCAATAACTCTTTTGTGAAAGTATTTCGAGTTCCTAAGTTTTTTGCTATACTGGTTAGTATTGAATAAGAGAAGGTAGGATTAGGATGACAGATGAAGAGAGAAAGAAAATCAAAAAAATCCCGTTAATGATCGCTCTGTTATCTGGAGCATTTGTGGCGATCTTAAACCAAACTTTACTGGGTACAGCCTTGCCATTTATTATGGCTGACCTTAATATTGAACCGAATTTAGGGCAATGGCTTCAATCCATTTTCATGTTGGTCAATGGGATTATGATCCCGATTACCGCATTTCTGATCGAGCGATTTACCACCCGTGGATTATTTCTGACAGCCATGGGTTTGTTTGCTTTTGGGTCGTTAATGTGCGCGATTGCACCTAGTTTTGAAGTATTGCTCGCCGGACGCGTATTTCAAGCTGCAGGTGCGGGAATCATCATGCCTTTGATGCAAACGATATTATTCTTGATCTATCCAGTCAACAAACGTGGAAAAGCGATGGGGTACTTTGGTTTGATCATTGCGTTTGCACCCGCAATCGGTCCGACTCTTTCTGGTTATTTAGTCGAAAATCATCATTGGAGTATCCTATTCTATATAGTTTTGCCAATCGCGATTTTTGATATCATTGTCGCGTACTTCATTCTCAAAAACATTACGAAGCAGACGTATCCAAAAGTTCATATACCATCAATCATCTTATCGACTTTAGGCTTTGGTGGCTTACTATACGGATTCAGTGTCGCTGGAGACATTGGATGGCTTGCAACCGAAACGATTGTGGCGATTGTTGTAGGTGGGATTACCTTAACGATTTTTATCATCATGCAATTGCGAATGGAAACACCCATTCTGGAATTCCGGATTTTTAAATATCGAACCTTTACGATTGCAACAGCAATCGGGATGGTGTCGTTTATGTCGATGATTGGCGCGGCCATCATCTTACCGATCTTTATGCAAGATATGTTAGGATTCTCACCACTGGAGTCAGGTCTTATGCTGATGCCTGGAGCCATTTTGATGGGATTAATGAACCCGATTACGGGAACATTGTTTGATAAGTTTGGGGCAAGGTGGCTATTGATTATCGGTTCGCTCGGATTAATGTTGACCACCTTATTATTTACAAACCTTGATGAGTCAACTTCATTTTTATATATGACAGTATCGAACACACTGCGAATGTTGTCCATCTCGATGATCATGATGCCATCAACGACAGCTGGACTGAACGTTCTACCTGAAAAATACTTACCACACGGGACAGCAATGAACAATACATTCAGACAAATGTCAGGTGCTGTCGGCACAGCGTTGCTCGTATCTGTCATGACACACCAAACGGTTTCGGGTGCCGGTGTTTCCGGAGAAATCAACGGGGTGATCGCTTCCTTTGTGGTGGCTGCAATCATTTCATCACTCGGCTTCATCCTGTCCTTCTTCATTGATAATCGTCCAAGACGTGCATAGCAAAAATGACCTCTTGAAAGGGTTCTTTCAAGGGGTCATTTTTTAAAGATCATTCAGATGGTTCATTCGGTAAAAGTTCTCTTGTAAAGCAATTCGAGTTACAAAAAAATCGAGAAATAGCCATACGACACCCGTTACGATCACAGGGAGGAGGAAGAGTCCCATCCAATCGTACGTCAAATATCCTTGATACATGCTGATGAGAATAATCCCTGGCAATAACAGAATAAATGTACCTTTTTTGATGGACTTTTCGGTATTGAATGTTTTCCAATCTGCCAGATGAAAGTACCGTTGATTCGTGAGATCGTACCAAAAATCTCTCACACTCATCACGAGCACAAAAATGATGATGGAGAAAAATATCCATGAATAATGGAGCGAAAAATTTAGTGTAATCATCGTCAATGCAAATCCGCCGATAAACAGTAACCGGAAGTAAATCGTTATTTTTTTGAAATCTCTTAGTGAGCTCTTCAGATAAGCTTCGACTAATCCGTTCCCAGAAGTACGATTACTGAGAATTTGCTTTGAATTCCTGAAAAGGACCGGCTTGTCTAATATGTAAGATCGTTTACGACTAAAATCAATCGCTCCCATATAGGCTGATTGGCTAAGGATGAATTTCCCTAACTGATTCAATCGATTTGCTTCTAGCGCAACTTCAGAATAAAATTGAATCGGTTTTTGTATTGAATGCTTGATGAAATACACGGCAACAGCTAAAGATAAAAGAATAGAAGCCAACAACCAAACCGGTTGCATCAACAGAGTATTCAAAAGAATCAAGCCGCCAAAAAGGAGAATCATCGGAATCTCCGTGAGTCTCATCCACCATTTATGGAAGCGCAGTTCTAGCTGCTTTCTATTTAACGTCACAATACAATTTGAAGCATATAGCAAGACGAAAAATGCTACACAGTCAATGAGGGACCATTCGAGATAGATCAATAAGATCGGTAAAAAGAAGAAATATGCCAAGGCTAGCTTCATCAACTGTTGTCTGAGATAATGAATCAGGCTAGTCTTCCTTAAATCAGCAATCCATTCATCCTTTTGCCATAGCATCAACAAATCAGCTTGTTTCAAATAAGTGATCCAATAGCCGTCTAAGATCGTAAATACGAAAATCAAGCCAATGAGCACCGGATGAAACCAAAATCCCCAATGTGCGGTACCTTGCCAAAGCTCTATGTACTGATAAATGATGACACCGACAATAGGAATGATGAAATAAAGCCAAACCGACCAATCAACTGCTAATTTCCACAGCTTTCGTATCTCTCTTCGGTGTTCTTTTTTTCGCTCGACAAATAGATCCTTACCACTTTGAACGCTCGAATCGCTACGTTTCATGGGAATCACTTCCCAACAAGTAATCGAAGCAATCAAATACGGTAGCATCGCTGACACCAACTTGTGCTCGCAATTGTTCAAGGGTTCCGTCAGCAACCAGTCGCCCATCAGCCATCAGTAAAAATCGGTCACACATCCGTTCAGCTGTATCTAACATATGGGTTGCCATTAATGCGGAAGCACCTTTATTCAATTCTTCCTGGATGAGACGGGTGAAATTCTTGATGGCATGAGGATCCAAACCAACAAACGGTTCGTCAATGATATAAAGAGGTGGTTGGATCAGTAATGCTTGAATGATCATGACTTTTTGTTGCATTCCTTTTGAGAAGGTCATCGGAAATTGATGGAGGTGCGGTTTCATCTTGAAAATGGCAAGTAATCTTTCAAGTCTTTGTTTAAACGTGTAAGCATCCATTTCAAACAGGTCGGCTGCTAGCTGGAAGTGCTCCATCATCGTCAATTTTTCATAGTAAACAGGTTGCTCTGGAATGTAAGCATAGCGTGGAACGTTGTCTGGATAAGTAATCTTACCATCGTAGTCGCTTAAGGTGTTTAACATCGTCTGGATGGTTGTGCTTTTCCCGGCACCATTTGGACCCAATAACCCGACGAGCTCACCGGGTTGAATCTTGAAGTGGATATCCTGGATAATCGGTTTGTTTTTTTGATATCCGGCTTCATTGATCGATACTTCTATCAATCGCTTCACCTCACTTTTAGGATCCTTTTTATTTTACCATAAGTCCTTTCTATGCCCTATACATACTTCGTGAAATTTTTCACAAATATATCACAAGATATCCATACAATGCTCAAAGAAACAACGCTTTGAAAGAGATGAAGTAGGGTACAATACAAGTATGGACTAATAGATGAAGTATGCTTTTTTTAGGGGGAGTGAACATGTTATTTGAAGATCCGGTATTTGGAAGTCGAATGCTTACACTTTTAACCCTGACCTTCCATATTATCTTTGCAACCATTGGTGTCGGTGTACCGTTGATGATTATGATTGCTCAGTGGATCGGCATCAAACGAAATGACCAACATTACATTCTCATGGCTAGAAGATGGGCGAAAGGCTTCGTTGTCACGGTCGCAATAGGTGTCGTCACAGGTACTGCAATCGGTTTGCAGTTGAGTTTGCTTTGGCCGAATTTCATGGAATTGGCCGGACATGTGATTGCCTTACCGCTGTTCATGGAAGTATTCGCTTTTTTCTTTGAAGCTATTTTCTTGGGAATCTACTTATATACATGGGATCGATTCGAAAACCAGAAAAAACATTTATTATTACTCGTGCCTGTTGCCATCGGGGCTGCAATGTCGGCGGTTTTCATCACGACCGTCAACTCGTTCATGAACATGCCTGAAGGATTTGAAATCGTCAATGGACAGCTGACGAGCGTGAATCCGTTAATGGCTATGTTTAACTTGGCAACATGGACGAAGGTTTCTCACGTTGTTGCAACGGCATTTATGACATCTGCTTTCATATTGGCATCGATTGCAGCCTTTCACTTGCTCAGAGGATCGAAGCAAACCTATCACAAAAAAGGTTTGCATTTGACGATGAAAATCGGATTGGTTTTCGCCATCGCATCTGCTTTGATTGGTGACTTTTCCGGAAAATACTTGGCAGAGCATCAACCCGAAAAACTAGCGGCAGCCGAGTGGCATTTTGAAACCGAAACAGAAGCTCCACTCGTCTACATGGGCATCTTGGATGACGATCAAAACGTCAAGTATGCTTTGGAAATTCCATACGCGTTAAGTATTTTGGCTTATAATGATCCATCAGCTGAAGTAATTGGGTTGAACGAGTTTCCGGAAGACGAACGTCCGCCACTTTTCATCCATTATTTCTTCGATATTATGGTGACAATCGGATCAGCGATGATTTTCTTAGGCCTGATTTATTGGATCGGCACGCGATTCAATTGGCAGTGGGTCCGTCAAAAATGGTTTCGATTCTGTATCCTGCTCAGTGGTCCGCTAAGTATGCTGGCGATCGAAGCGGGCTGGTGGATGGCTGAATTCGGTCGACAACCGTGGATTTTACGAGGCTTCATGACAGTGGATGAAGCGGCTACACAAAGTGACCATGTCGGACTCATGTTTGTTCTGTTTGCAGCTCTTTATCTCATCTTGGGAATCGGATGTGCCGTCGTCTTGACCCGAATGTTCAGACACAACCCAGTTGAGAAAGATTTACAGGCATTACAAGGTGGTGAAGGGCGATGAGTTATGAAATTTTAGGAATGGCTGTACTTTGGACATTTTTATTCGGTTACGTCATGGTCGCTTCCATCGACTTTGGAGCCGGTTTCTTCAACGCCTATAGTAAGTTGACAGGAAAAGACCATATCTTGACGAATGTCATCCAGCGGTACTTATCACCGGTGTGGGAAATCACCAACGTATTTCTCGTGTTTTTCTTCGTCGGAATCGTCGGTTTCTTTCCGTCAACGGCTTATTATTACGGAAGTGTCTTATTAGTTCCTGTCAGCATTGCATTAATCCTGTTGGCCATCCGTGGTTCATATTATGCTTTCGAAACCTATGGACCCACAGGTCATAAAGGATATGCATTTATGTATGGAGCAACAGGATTAGTGTTGCCGGCATCACTTTCCGTAGTGTTTGCCATTTCTGAAGGAGGGTTTATTGAAATCACTGACTCAGGGCCATTTTTGGATTATTGGGCATTGTTCACAAGCCCATTGACATGGAGTATCGTCGTGTTGGCCGTCGTCGCTGTCTTATATATTTCCTCTGTATTCTTGACGTGGTATGCCAATAAGGCAGGGGATGAGGATGCGACAAATCTGATGCGAAAATACGCGTTAATCTGGGCGCTTCCACTTATTATTACGGCCAGTGGAATCGTCATTGAATTAAGATTCCATAACCCTGACCACTTTGAATTAATTCTTGATCTTTGGTGGATGTTTGCGTTTTCACTCGCATTTTTCATCGGGTCGGTATATTTTCTTATCAAAAAGAAAAATTATGGCTGGTCAGTTATCTTATTGTTTGGTCAATTCGCCTTTGCGTTTTACGCCTATGGGATCTCAAAATATCCATATTTACTGTATCCACACTTGACGGTATATGATGGGTTCACGAATGATACGATGGCATTGGCATTGATTATTGTCTTTATTTTAGGATTCGCCATGTTGATTCCGTCCTTGTATTTAGTGTTCAGACTCTTCTTGTTCGACAAAAAATATGTTCGAGGCAAATAACATGAGAGGTGATCCGGAATGGAAGATTTCTTGATTATATACGCACCGCCTATCGTATTGATTGGCTCGATTATTGTGGCATTTTGGGTGGCTTCAAAAGATAATCCATCGATTTATGATGAAGATTAAAAAGTGATGTTGGAAGGTCCTGACTGAGTTGGGACCTTCTTTTTTACAAAAATTTAGGCTCTGTTAAAGTTCAATGTTGAAAATAAAGATTCTTAACTGAGTTGTTGTATGGTGAAGAGCGAAGGTGGCGACTCCAACGGGAACAGCACGAGCTGAAGATCCACTTGGGAAGTGGTTTTCTTCCCAAGTTAGCTGAAGCCGTGCCCGTGGAACGCGTCCACTGAAAGCGATTCACCATAACAACAACGGACTTTAACAAAGCTAAAACTTAATTTGCTTTTACGTAAGTGTCGTGTATGATTTATATGACATCACCCAAAATGATTCGACAACGAAAAGGGAGAGAAGTACCATGGCAAAAAAACGTTTACTATTTCTAACAACCATCCTATTCATGCTATTTTTCTTTTCAGCGTGCAGCGATTCTGACACGTCTACAGCTACATCACACCAATCCTCTACGATTGAACAGACAGATAAAGGTTCTGTCAAAAGTCAATCGGATGTCCCAGAAAGTAACTCAGAAACTGAGGAGATAGAAGAAGAGACGGAAAAAGAACGTGATGTAACCCATGAAGGAGAAGAAGACGTTGAGAAATCTACAGATGATGTAACGGAACATGAGTCCGAAGATGATTCAGCACAACAAAGTTATAAAAAAGAATATCAAGCCAAATTGAACGAAACGAAACAAGAGATGGATGCGTTGGAACCAACAGACTCATCTACATATGCCCTTAAACATGTGGTCAGTACCCGTTTTGAAGAATGGGACAACCTGTTGAATGAAATATATGGTGTGTTGAATGAACAATTACCTGCCGAAGAAATGGAAGAACTTAGACAAGAGCAGAGGGAATGGATTGATTACCGAGACAAGACGGCAAAAGAAGCGTCCTTAAAATATGAAGGCGGTACATTGGAACATGCGGAATATACATCCACACTTGCACGATTGACTGAAGAAAGAAGTTTTGAATTAGTTAGGGAATATATGGAGTAATCAAGTTCTCTGAAGACACGATATTAGTGTCATTAATATTAAAAAAGAGTTTGAATGGCTATGATCGGATGTCTCATCGCCATTTGGGTTAAAAAAGTAACACGAATGTCGATGAGAAAGCGTCTCATCGACATTTAAGGTAAAAAAACCGTACGAATGTCGATGAGAAGGCGTCTCACCGAC
>CALGNY010000022.1 GCA_937958375.1 uncultured Bacillaceae bacterium | reverse complement strand
ATTTCAACATTTACACTCATGTACTTTACCGGCGAAACGGTCAACATCCTCACGATGGGTGGACTTGCGCTCGGAATTGGGATGATGGTCGACTCGGCGATCGTCATACTCGAACACATCGTCACCTACCGAGAACGGGGTTACCCGATGAAAGAAGCGGCACGACTCGGGGCGTCTGAAATCGCACCAGCCGTGATTGCATCAACGACGACCACCTTAGTCGTATTTTTACCGATCATGTTTTCACAAGGCATCGCTTCGGAAATATTCACACCGCTTGCGCTCACGGTCGCATTCGCATTGATTGCTTCCTTGATCGCAGCGATTACGCTGATTCCGATGCTGTCGTCGAAACTACTGACGAAAGTGACCAAAGATGGCGGACGCCGTTATTGGTTCGACCGGTTCTTGGATAAAGTCATCGGCGTCTATCAAAAAATGCTGAAGAGCGTTTTACGTTTCAGAAAAACATCGATCTTGGGAACGCTCGCGATCATTGTCGCGACATTGTTCATGATTCCGCAGCTCGGTGCAGCATTCATACCGGAAGCGGACCAAGGACAAATCGAAATAACTGTTGAAACACCAACCGGAACGACCTTGGGCTCGACCCAAGAAGTCGTCGATCAAGTAAACGAAATCATCGCACAGGATTCCGAATTGATCGAGTCCAACTATGTCTCTGTCGGAGCGGAAGGGGAAGCGGCGGCTCTCATGGGCGGCGCCAACACTGGCTCGTACATGATTCAGCTGATACCGAGTGATGAACGCGACTTGACAACCGAAGAAGTCATGCAGCGCTGGAACGATCAAGTCGAAGACATTCCAGGCGCCGAAATCAACGTCACCGTCATGGGCGCAGGCATCAGTGCAGGCGACCCGATTCAAATTCAAATGACCGGTCCTGATTTCGATACGTTAAAAGAACTCAGCGAACAAACCGTCCAGATCATTTCTGACGTCGAGGGTGTTCACAACCCAAGCACTTCAGCAGAAGAAGGCCGACCAGAAATGCAGATCAATATCGACCGTGACAAAGCGCAGGAGCTCGGCATGACGTACGACCAAGTCATGGGGCAAGTGAGCATGCAGCTGAACGGCCAAGTCGCAACGCAATTCCGTTCAGGCGGGCAGGAAATCGATGTCCGTGTCATGACACCGGAAGACCAGCGTGATACGATCGAGGACGTTGAAAACCTATTGATCCAAACACCGACTGGCGCCATGGTCAGCTTGGCCAACATCGCAAGCATCGACCAGGAAACAGGACCAGCCGCCCTGACCCGACAAAACCAGGAGCGGACAATCACGATTTCAAGCGCCATCTTGGACCGCGACTTAGCCAGTGTCACGACAGATGTGCAAAATAAACTCGAAAACATGAACCTGCCGGAAGGGTATAATTACTCAATCGGCGGGGAAGCGGAAGACATGGCAGAAGCCTTTGTGGACCTAGCGCTCGCATTAGTCTTTGCGATTTTCCTAGTGTACGCCGTCATGGCCGTCCAATTTGAAAACTTCCTGCATCCGTTGATCATCATGTTTTCACTGCCGACCACGATTGTTGGGGTCATCCTAGGACTCTACGTCACCGGGCTACCATTCAGTATCCCAGCCTTCATCGGGATCATCATGCTCGCAGGGATTGTCGTCAACAACGCCATCGTGCTCGTCGACTACATCAATATCTTACGGGAAAAAGGACAAGAACGATTCAGCGCCATCATGGAAGCCGGCGCCAACCGACTCAGACCAATACTGATGACATCACTCACCACGATCCTCGGGATGATTCCACTCTCCCTAGGACTCGGAGAAGGCGGAGAGGCCCAACAACCACTCGCCGTCGTCATCATCTTCGGCCTGCTCGTATCGATGTTCTTTACCCTATTACTGATTCCGCTCGTCTACACACTATTTGACGACCTGTCACTAAAACTCACAGGACGCGGGAAAAAGAGAAAGAAGAAAAGAGCAGAAGCATAACTTACTAAACTAGCACCCAGCCATTGCGGTTGGGTGTTTTTTTGAGTGGAAGGTTTTTGCCGTGGCAAAAACCAACCGATTTAAGTTGATTTGATGTATTCTCAATGTAAGATTGTAAAATCACACTATATAAAAAATCTGATTTCATTAGAAAAATTTAAAAATCCAATTGAAATTCTAATAATAGAATATTATA
>CALGNY010000021.1 GCA_937958375.1 uncultured Bacillaceae bacterium | reverse complement strand
GCCTCCAACTGTCGATAAACAGCTTCTAACTGTCGATAAAGTGCCTCCAACTGCCGATAAACGCCCTCCAACTGTCGATAAGCCGCTTCTAACTGTCGATAAAGTGCTTCCAACTGCCGATAAACGGGTTCTGACTGCTGAAAAACACGTTCCAACTACTGATAAACCAGCCCCTATCATTGAAACATACCCCTAAAAAATCATTCGTCAAAAACATTCAAAATAAGAATGAAGATGCACTGATAATGTGACAGTATTTTCAAAGGACCTTGGATATAATTCTTCTTAAAGCTTGTCAAAAAGGTATGAGCCATGTATGCAAATCTATCTGGATTTAATTTGGTTGTTGAATCTACTGTTTGACTGGACAATCTTACTCTTGGTGGCATGGTTGACCAAATCGGTTTATTCAAAATGGCGGGTATTCTTTGGTGCCTTATTCGCTTCATTGATCATTCCTTTATCGATCGGTCTGGGGCTAACCTGGCTGCTGCATCCGATCGTAAAGATCGTCTACTCTGTCGGTATTGTGATGATTGCCTTTTCGGCTGAACGCTGGAAAGTATTCATCACTCAATATTTAAGTTTTTATTTAGTGAATTTCACTATAGGAGGGGGGATTTATGGTCTTTATCAGTTTTTCGATACGACTTATCCGTTGAGCCAGCTGTCTCAATCGTACGGAAACGTATTTAGTTGGATTAGTGTCGTGATTTTATTTCCTATCGTTTTATATTTGACGAAAGATCAGTTCCACAAGCTAACGCTTCACCGGATCAATGAGCAGCAATTGTACCCCGTGCAACTGACCTACGATAACCATTCCATCGACGTCATGGGCTTTTGTGATTCAGGGAATCAATTGAAGCATCCAATTTCAAAAAAGCCAGTCATCCTAATTGATGAACCCACCGCAAGCGAGCTCTTTGGAATAGAAATGACGAATAAGATGCTTCATCAACGCCTACTTCCATCCAAAGAAAATCAAGATCCGCACATCCAACTCATTCCGTACAAGGCTGCTGGCGGAGGAGACAATGTGATGCCGGCAATTCTCTTGGATGAATTGTGTGTCGATGAAGACATGTACAGTCACCGGACCAAACAGATTTATGTAGGTGTTCAGCGGGGCTATTTTTCAAAGCAATTGAATTTTCAAGTGTTGCTTCAACCAGCAGTTTTTCATATGAAAACGACTAGAGTCTTTCACTCAAAGGGGGTTTCTTAATTGATACGAAAACTTCTAGGTAAAGCTCAGCAGTTGATGATAAATATCCTTATGAAGTTCAAACTAATCAAAAGGGATGAAACTTATTATATAGGTGGGAGTGAGGCATTGCCGCCACCACTTTCGAAAGATGAAGAACGCCATGTGCTTGATCGGATGGCTGCAGGTGACCAAGCCGCAAAGTCAATGTTGATCGAACATAATCTGCGGTTGGTCGTCTATATCGCCAAGAAATTTGAGAATACCGGAATTAATATTGAAGATTTGATTAGTATTGGTTCGATCGGTTTGATCAAAGCCGTCAACACATTCAACCCAGAGAAAAAAATCAAGTTGGCAACGTATGCATCCCGCTGTATCGAAAATGAGATCCTGATGTATTTGCGACGAAACAATAAGCGAAAAACAGAGGTCTCCTTTGATGAGCCGCTAAATGTGGATTGGGATGGGAATGAATTGTTGCTTTCCGATGTGCTTGGAACCGATGAAGATATCATTACCCGTGAGCTAGACGAAACGGTGGATAAAACGTTGTTGTTGCATGCTTTAAAAAATCTTAACGGCAGAGAGAAGCAAATTATGGAAATGCGCTTCGGTTTGGCGGGGAAAAAAGAACAGACACAAAAGGATGTTGCCGAAGAACTAGGCATCTCGCAGTCTTATATCTCTCGTCTCGAAAAGAAAATCATCAAACGATTAAAGCGCGAGTTTAATAAAATGGTCTGACGTTCACACATCTTGTCGAATAAAATCCGTTTCGCTGGAGAAACTGATAATTGACATCAACTCCAGCGGGAGGGGTAAAAGTGACAAGAAACAAAGTTGAGATTTGTGGTGTAGATACGTCAAAGTTACCTGTTTTGAAAAACGATGAAATGAGATTTTTATTTCGCAGAATGCAAAAAGGAGATCTAGATGCCAGAGAAGAACTTGTAAACGGAAATTTAAGACTTGTTTTGAGTGTCATCAAACGCTTCAATCATCGCGGTGAAAATGTCGATGATCTATTCCAGGTTGGTTGTATTGGCCTGATGAAGTCTATCGATAATTTTGATTTAAGTCATAATGTGAAATTTTCTACTTATGCGGTACCGATGATCATCGGTGAAATCAGAAGATACTTACGAGACAACAATCCGATCCGCGTGTCGCGCTCGCTTCGGGACATTGCTTATAAAGCTCTCCAGATCAGAGAAAATTTGATCGGAAAAAATAATTCAGAACCAACGACAAGAGAAATTGCACAAGAGATGGAGTTGCCCCATGAAGATGTCGTATTTGCACTCGATGCAATCCAAGATCCTGTCTCCCTTTTCGAACCGATCTATAATGACGGGAGCGATCCGATTTTTGTCGTCGATCAGTTACGTGACGAAAAGGAAAAAGATTCTTCCTGGGTGAATGATTTAGCCATCCGGGAAGGAATCAAAAAGCTGAATGAACGAGAGAAGCTGATTATCAAACAACGTTTTTTTGAAGGAAAAACCCAGATGGAAGTTGCAGATGAAATCGGGATTTCACAAGCACAAGTCTCTCGATTAGAAAAAACAGCCATCCAAGAGATGAACAAAAGTGTCCATGAAAAAATGGATGAAATGTAGAGACCGATTTTACCGAAGAAAAAGTCCAGTCAAACTGGGCTTTTTTTAGTGGTTGTACGCATATATTTTTATTGGAGGTGTTATGGGATGCTCTTATCAGAACTCCAATCGAAAGATATCATCAATCTGGAAACCGGTGGGAAAATCGGGTTTATCGGTGACATAGAAATCGATGTGACTGTCGGAATCATCACTTATTTGATCGTAACGGTCAGCCAAAAATGGTTCGGCGTATTTGGTAATGAAGAAGAATTGAAAATACCATGGACCCAAATTGAAAAAATCGGGACGGATGTGATCTTGGTCAGAATTCATTAAAATGTAGTTATGGGGGAAATGTCCGTAAAATTATGATAAAATAAGCGTATGTAAGGAGCGTTTATCGTGAAAGATGGATTTAAATACGATCAGCGACGTGCGCTACTTTTTCTCGACGAATGGAGAAAGTATGGCTTTGTTGCTGGGTTTACGACAAGAAAAAACGGATTTAGCCAACCACCATACGACGAGCTGAATTTAGGGTGGCATGTCCCAGACCACAAAGCGGATGTTCAGAAAAACAGAGAAAAAGTCGCCGATCTTCTGGAGCATGATTTATCCGAGTGGCGTTGTATTCAACAGGTACATGGCGATCGGATCATTGATTTGACGAAGGAAAATGCACAGAAGGCCATCCACCACGAACCGGAATTTGAAGCCGATGGGATATTTTCAAAAGAGCCGGATGACTTTCTTGTCACCTATTATGCCGATTGTGTTCCACTCTATGTCATCGACCCGAATACAGGCTATTTCGGAATGGCTCATGCAGGTTGGAAAGGGACCGTAAAGGGAATTGGCAAAAAGTTGGTGGACCAATTTTTGCAAAAAGGGAGTCAATTGGAAGATTTACATATTGGCATCGGACCTTCGATTTCTCAAAAACATTATGAAGTCAACGACGTGGTTGCCGATCAAATCCCACCACACCATCGAGAGCGCGTGCTTAAGCCAACAACACCAGGGCATTACTTACTTGATTTGAAGACGTTAAATGAAGAATTGTTTTTAGCAGCAGGAATTCATCCTGACCGGATCACCAAGTCGAGGTACTGTACGTTTGAAAACAACGATTTATTTTTCTCATATCGGAGAGATCAAGGCAAAACAGGCAGGATGGCTGCTTTTATCGGCGTATTATAAGATATAAGGAGCGTATAGAAGTGTCTGTCATCGAAAATTTGAATACAATCCAGCAAAATATTCAACAAGCTTGTGAAAAATCAGGAAGAAAACCAGAAGACATCCAAATCATTGCGGTGACCAAATATGTCAGTGTCGAGCGTACCAAAACGGTGATTGATGCTGGTATTCGTAACATAGGGGAAAACCGTTTGGAAGGATTTCAGGAAAAGTATCAAGCAATTGACGATGAGGTTGATTGGCATTTTATAGGTACACTGCAATCCCGAAAAGTGAAAGATGTCATTAACCAAGTAGATGTTGTCCATTCACTGGATCGCAAATCACTTGCGAAAGAAATCAACAAGCGTGCGGACAGCCAAGTCCCATGTTTTGTGCAAGTCAATGTCAGCGGCGAAGAAACCAAGCATGGACTAGCAGTTGATGAAGTGATTGAATTTATCCATTTGCTTAAGAATTACCCAAAGGTCCATGTTGTTGGCCTGATGACGATGGCACCTCACGTAGAGGATGAGCAAGTCATTCGAGATTGTTTCAAACAGCTGCGCCAGCTACGGGATGACGTCCAGCAGCTTGGATTGGATCACGCACCGTGTGAATTTTTGTCGATGGGTATGAGCAATGATTATACCATTGCCATAGAAGAAGGAGCTACACATATCCGGATCGGCTCCAAATTGGTCGGTAAAGAAGACTAGGAGGTAGAACGATGGGGTTTATCGATAAAATGAAAGGTTTCTTTGATTTAGATCAGGAAGAAGAACAATATCAAAACCAAGCTCGGTCAGAGAATCGGGAAAATAAAGGTGAAACACCGAACATCGTCAGTCTACACTCCGTTCAACAGGACGCTAAAATGGTCCTGTGTGAGCCGTCCGAATTTGAAGAAGCGGAAGAAATCGCAGACCATATGAAAAAAAGAAAATCAGTCGTTGTGAACATGCAGCGTCTTGATCCGTACAGCAGTAAGCGGATGCTTGATTTTTTGAGTGGCACTGTTTATGCTTTAAATGGCAAGATTCAAAAACTGGGCAAGCAAACGTTTTTATGCACTCCTGAACATGTCAATATAACAGGAAGCATTTCCGAACAAATTGAAGAAGAATCCTAGTTTTAAAGAAAAGGCGGGTAACGCGTATGTTGTATGAAGTATTTAATCTTTTATCCACGGCATTATATATCTACTCATGGGCACTCATCATTTATATATTGATGTCTTGGTTTCCTGGAGCGAGAGAAAATGCATTCGGGCAATTTCTCGGCCGAATCGTAGAACCTTATTTGGAACCTTTTCGAAAAATTATCCCGCCGATTGGGATGCTGGATATCTCGCCAATTGTCGCCATTATCGCCCTACATTTAGCTTCAAGCGGACTATGGTCACTATATGGAATGCTGGTGTAAGGAGTAGAAAGGGAGACCAATGGAGATCTATCAACATTTTAGGCCAGAAGAACAACCACTGATCGACCAAGTGTTGGATTGGAAAGAACAAGTGGAGCGGATGCATGTCCCTGTTTTGACCGACTTTTTGGACCCGCGGGAACAAATCGTCTTGGAAACGATTATTGGGCAAGATGAATCCTATCGTCTTGGGTTTGAAGGCGGTTATCCACGTGCGGAACGAAAACGGGTGGTTCTTGCACCTTTCTATCATGAATTTGACCCCGAGGATTATCAAATCACGGTCCTACATGGCACATATCCAGCCAAATTCGTCACACTGACTCATCGGGATGTACTTGGAAGTATGATGTCTTTAGGGATCCACCGAAAGAAACTGGGCGATTTGATTGTCGGTGATGGTTATTTTCAAATTATTTGTGATGAAACCTTAGCCATGTATGTGAAGTTGAATCTCACTCAAATCAAAAAAAGTAATATTTCGCTTGAGGAAGTGGGTTGGGATGAGATCCGACCACCAAAGCAAGAATGGCACATGAAAGAAGGAACCGTTTCATCGGTTCGATTGGATGTCGTCATGAAGGAAATTTATCATATGTCAAGACAACAAGCACAACAGCTGATTGAGAAAGAAGCTGTGAAAGTCAATCATCAAGTTGTGAACCAGCCGGCATATCTGTTGCAGCCTGGAGACTTGCTTTCGGTTCGCAAAAAAGGTCGCAGCAAACTAACTGAAATTATGGGAACGACAAAAAAGGACAAATTACGAATCAAAACGGAATTATTAAAATAAATTTAGTCATATGCAGGATTTTGTGCAATGATGTCGAATGATAACCATAATCTATACTGTGCGTATAATAGGGGGAGATCGAATGGCACTGACACCGTTGGATATTCATAATAAAGAATTCACACGGGGATTTAGAGGATATGATGAAGATGAAGTCAATGACTTTTTGGATTTGGTCATTAAGGATTTTGAAAAAGTGATCCGTGAGAAGAAGGCACTTGATGAGCGTGTTCATGAGCTTGAAGAGAAATTGAGTCATTACTCGAATATCGAAGAAACACTGAACCGTTCGATTTTGGTTGCTCAAGAATCGGCAGATGAAGTGAAGAGTAATGCCAATAAAGAAGCCAAGTTGATTATCAAGGAAGCAGAGAAAAATGCGGACCGGATTGTCAATGACGCGCTAGCCAAATCCCGTGCCACTGCAATGGAAGTAGAGGAATTGAAGAAACAAGCAAAGGTTTTCCGTACACGTCTGAAAATGCTTGTTGAAGCTCAATTGGATATTATCGATACGAATGATTGGGAAGAACTTTTTGAGATCGAGTCAGGTCATGAAGAAGAGCAAGACGAACCAAAATTGAGCCACCACTACTCAACAACGGAAGGATAAACGTTTCAAAAGCTTGACGAATTCGTTTTCTTTCCATATAATTTCATTGCAATCATAGATATTTTTTTAAAAAACAATGATGGGAACAGTACTTGTCATGAAAGGTTTGAAGCGAGCTAGGGAAGGTGCGAGCCTAGTAACCTTGCAACAAGGAAGATCATCCCGGAGTTTTCTGGCTGAACCGCTTGTAGGTCAGAACGGCTTGTTCACGTTACGAACGAATCAAGTGGAACGACTCGTTTTGTAATGGGTTTGTGTCGTTCAATTAGGGTGGTAACGCGAGCTTTCTCGTCCCTTTTATAGGGAGAGGAAGCTTTTTTTAATGGTTCAACTATACGAAATCTCTGAAGTTTAAAAAGGAGGAGCACGATGAGTTATAAAGACACATTGATGATGCCACAGACTGATTTTCCGATGCGTGGGAATTTGCCGAAGCGTGAACCGGAAATGCAGAAGCATTGGGAAGAAACAGATATTTATAAAAAAGTGCAAGAGCGAACAAAAGGCAGACCGAAGTTTATCTTGCATGATGGACCGCCGTATGCGAATGGCGATTTGCATATGGGGCATGCCTTGAACAAAGTTTTAAAAGATATTATCGTCCGTCATAAATCCATGGCTGGCTTTGATGCACCGTATGTTCCAGGTTGGGACACACACGGCTTGCCAATTGAAGTGGCGTTGACGAAAAAGAAAAAGATCAACCGCAAAGAAATGTCTGTAGCTGAATTCCGAAAGCTATGTGAAGAATATGCTTTAGAGCAAATTGATAATCAACGGACACAGTTCAAACAAATCGGTGTCCGAGGCGATTGGGATAACCCGTATATTACACTGACACCGGAGTTTGAAGCGAATCAGATTAAAGTGTTCGGTGAAATGGCTAAGCGCGGTTATATTTATAAAGGAAAAAAACCGGTTTACTGGTCACCGTCATCTGAATCAGCCTTGGCAGAGGCAGAAATCGAATATCAAGACAAACGCTCACCATCCATTTATGTTGCATTCGAAGTAACTGATGGAAAAAATGTACTGCAAGGTGGGGAAAAATTCATCATCTGGACGACGACACCGTGGACGATTCCAGCCAATATGGCGGTTGCGGTCCATCCTGAGCTTCCATATGTTCTCGTAGAAGAAAAAGGTGAAAAATATATCATCGCTGAAGAACTGATCGATGATGTCGCACAAACGCTTGGATGGGAAGCTCCGGAAGTAAAACAAACCTTCAAAGGAACAGAGCTTGAGCATGTTGTTGCAAAACATCCGTTTTATGACCGTGATTCACTCGTCATCCTAGGGGATCATGTCACGACCGACGCTGGTACGGGTTGTGTTCATACCGCACCAGGACACGGGGAAGATGACTTTTGGGTAGGTAAGAAATATGGATTGGAAACTCTTTGCCCAGTCGATGAGAAAGGTGTATTTACGGAAGAAGCTCCAGGGTTTGAAGGTGAATTTTATGACAAGGCCAATAAGTCGATTACTCAAAAACTAGATGAACTAGGCGCTTTACTTCACCTAGAATTCATTACACACTCATACCCACATGATTGGCGGACGAAAAAACCGACCATTTTCCGGGCGACATCTCAGTGGTTTGCTTCGATTAAAGATTTTCGAGATAACATTTTGGAAGAAATCAAGCAGATTAAGTGGCATCCGGATTGGGGAGAAATTCGGATGCACAATATGGTGAAGGACCGGGAAGATTGGTGTATCTCCCGTCAACGCGTATGGGGTGTACCGATCCCTGTGTTTTACGGAGAGAATGGAGAGCCGATCATCACCGATGAAACCATTGAACATGTTTCAGAGCTGTTTAGAGAGCATGGTTCGAATGTATGGTTTGAATGGGAAGCCAAAGACCTGCTTCCAGAAGGCTTTACGCATCCTTCCAGCCCGAACGGAGAATTTACGAAAGAAACGGATATCATGGATGTGTGGTTTGATTCCGGTTCTACCCACCAAGGCGTTTTATTGGAAAGAGAAGAGTTGCAGCGTCCTGCCGATCTTTACTTGGAAGGTACAGACCAATATCGAGGCTGGTTTAACTCTTCCTTATCGACCGCAGTGGCTGTTACGGGAAAAGCACCTTATAAAGGAATCTTGAGTCATGGGTTCACTTTGGATGGCCAAGGTCGGAAGATGAGTAAGTCAATGGGGAATGTCATTGTTCCGTCCAAATTGATGAAGCAATATGGCGCCGATATTTTACGACTTTGGGTAGCCAGTGCAGACTATTCCGGAGACGTTCGAATTTCGGATGAGATCATGAAGCAAGTTGCCGAAGTTTATCGGAAGATCCGTAATACGATTCGTTTCTTACTCGGAAACTTAAAAGACTTTGATCCAGAAAAAGATGCAGTCGCATACGATGAACTGGAAGAAGTCGATCAATATATGTTTATCCGACTACAAGAAGTCATTGATAAAGTGAAGAAGGCTTATGATGAATATGATTATTCGGTCATTTATCACACGATCAGTAACTACTGTACGATTGATTTAAGTTCATTCTACATGGACTTTGCTAAAGATATTTTGTATATCGAACGGGCTGATGATCATAGACGACGCAGCATTCAAACGGTCTATTACGATATCGTCGTCAGTTTGACCAAATTGTTATCACCAATCTTATCTCATACGATGGATGAAGTATGGGGTTATATCCCAGGTGTTACAGAGGAAAGCGTGCAATTAACGGACTTACCAGAGGTCGTACACTTGGACAATGAAGATGAAGTGAAAGACAGATGGAGTCAGTTGATGGCTGTACGTGAAGACGTCCTGAAAGCATTAGAGGAAGCCCGTGAAAATAAAGTGATCGGCAAGTCACTGGAAGCTTTAGTGACGATTATTCCAAAAGATGAGAAAACGTATGATTTGCTTCACGACACAACGCATCTCCATCAATATTTAATCGTATCTGAAGTCCGTTTGGAGGACACCAATAATATTGCCAAAGCATATGACACTGTATCTGTATCCGTTGAAGAACACCCAGGAGAGAAATGTCAACGTTGCTGGGTCTCCTCCGAAACAGTCGGTCAAGATGCAAATTATCCAGACCTCTGTGATCGTTGTGCACCAATTGTAGAAGAATTAAGAAATGAATAATAGTATCAAAAACATCCCTGGCTTATGTGGTAGAACGCATAAGCAGGGATGTTTTTTTGCGATTAAGTTTCTTTTCAGTGCGTTGAGCTTTGAGTATTTGAGTTTCAACGCATTGAGGAGCCTTCTCAATGCTTTAAGCTTCAATTTATTCAATCTCAACGCACTGAGAACCTGTCACAATACATGAAAATCAACATTTTTATTCTGACCATCCTAAGAATTCATTTTTCAATCGATTGATTTAAGCTCTTGTGCTACAATCAAATAGTGGAAGGAGCGATTGGTGAAAAATGAAATATTACATACTCGCATTATTTCTAATAGCAATCGACCAAATAACAAAATATATCGTCGTAACCAGAATGGAAATTGGTGAACAAATCGAACTGATAGCTAACTTTTTATATTTCACATCCCACCGAAATAGCGGAGCGGCATGGGGAATGCTACAAGGCCAAATGTGGCTATTCTACATCGTCACCGTTATTGTGATCATCGTGGTGATTTACTTCATGCAAACGTATCGCGACCAACCGTTACTTCGGTTAGGTTTTGCGTTTATATTGGGTGGAGCGATCGGAAACTTCATTGACCGGATTTTATTTCAAGAAGTCGTTGATTTCATTGATGTCTATATTTTCGGGTATAACTTTCCGATATTCAATATCGCCGATGCGGCGTTAACCGTGGGTGTCATCTTAATGATTATTCTTATTTTGTTTGAAGATAATCAACCGAAAGGGAAGAAGAAGAATGGCTAAACAGACCTATCACGTTGACGAACAAATGGATGCTGCTCGATTGGATAAGGTGCTGGTAACATTGAATCCTCAGATTTCCCGTAATCAAGTACAAGCATGGATTAAAGATGGGTTTGTGACGGTAAACGGAAATTCGGTGAAACCAAATTACAAATGCCAGGAAAATGATCTGGTCGAATGGGAAGAGCCAACAGAAGAGAAACTTGAAGTGAATCCCGAAACAATGGACTTAGATATTCGTTATGAAGACGAATATTTATTGGTTGTCAACAAGCCAAAAGGAATGGTCGTCCATCCATCACCCGGACACCCAGATGGGACACTTGTCAATGGATTGTTGGCACATACCCATTTATCGTCGGTGAATGGAGAGTTTCGTCCGGGAATTGTTCATCGGATCGACAAAGATACAAGCGGTCTGATGGTCGTCGCAAAAACGGATGAAACTCATGAAAAACTGGTTGAGATGTTGAAAAATCGTGACGTCAAGCGGCAATACCAAGCGATCGTTCATGGAGATATCCAACATGAATTAGGAACCATCGAAGCACCGATTGGACGGGATCCGAATGATCGGAAACGAATGGCTGTCGTAGATGACGGGAAAGAAGCAGTGACTCATTTTCGTGTACAAGAACGATTCGGAGATTATACACATGTCGTCTGTGATTTGGAAACGGGACGAACACATCAAATCCGCATTCATTTCAAATATATCGGTCACCCGCTTGTCGGAGATCCGAAATATGGTCCGCGGAAAACGTTGGATACTGACGGACAGTCGTTACACGCGAGACGACTCGAATTCAAGCATCCAATGACGGGGGAAGACGTCATTGTCGTGGCCGAAGCTCCAGAAATCTTTCAAAAAACACTGGAAGAAATCAAAAGATTAGCTTGACTATTATAGATTCTCCTGTAGAATAAATAGGTGAACATGGAGAACCTTTAAGAATGATCCAGAGAGATCAGCAAGGTGACGGAATAAAAGCGAGACATTTTATTGGCGAATAATGTCCTCTTTTGTCATCTTGTGGCAAAGTGAGGACTTTTTTTATGCCCAAAATGACCCGTCAGCAAGGTTCTGAATTAGGGGGGAGGAACGACATGCAAGAGAAGACGAAAGTGTTGGATCAGCCGGCTATTTCTCGTGCCATTAAGCGAATCTCACATGAAATTTTAGAAAAGAACAAAGGAACGGAAGATCTTTTGCTTGTAGGAATTAAAACACGAGGCATGCCATTAGCCAAACGGATTCAAGAGCAGATCCAACAAATCGAAGAAGTCGAAGTGGAAACCGGTGAGTTGGATATTTCGCTTTATCGAGACGATCTGTCTAATAGAGATGATCAAGACGAAGCGATTGTAAATCAAACTTCGATTGAATCAGATGTGAATGGAAAAAAAGTGATACTGATTGACGATGTGCTATTTACGGGTCGAACCGTCCGCGCGGCACTGGATGCAGTGATTGACTTAGGAAGACCCAAAACGATTCAACTGGCTGTATTAATCGATCGGGGTCATCGGGAATTACCGATTCGTGCGGATTACGTCGGCAAAAACATTCCTACCTCATTACAGGAAGTCATCAAAGTGAAGGTTGACGAGATCGATGGTTTGGATGAAGTCAGTATTTTTGAATAAACGTTTCGAAAAGAAAATAGTGAAAGACCTTTAAGACAAGTCCTGAGAGACTGGCAAGGTCGCAAAATCGATTCATACGGAATTCGTATGTTTTCAGAGCCTCTTTGCGACTTGCAAAGAGGTTTTTTTCATGAATCGACAAAAAGTGGAGGGATTGGAATGTCAAATCAAGAAAAAGTATTGGATGTACATGATGTACCAAAATGGAATCGTTGGTTTATCTTAAGTCTACAGCACATTTTCGCGATGTTTGGTGCTACGATTTTAGTGCCGTTTTTAACGGAAATGCCACCGAACGTCGCTTTAATCACGAGTGGGATCGGGACGCTCGCTTATATTATAATTACCCGCGGGCAAATTCCAGCCTACTTGGGATCAAGCTTTGCTTTTATTGCTCCAATTATATCCGCCAGCATGGCAGAAGGATTAGCCGGTGCCATGGTCGGTGCGTTTTTGGCCGGACTGGTGTATGGTGTTGTTGCTTTATTGATTAAGATTAGTGGTGTCAACTGGTTACTGTATCTCTTGCCACCAGTTGTTGTCGGGCCAGTCATCATGGTCATCGGGCTTGGTTTGGCACCGACTGCCATCGAAATGGCCATGTATGATGGCGATGGGAATTATAATTCATCGTATATCCTGATTGCTTTAGTCACCTTAGCAATCACAGTGGTTGCATCGATCTTCTTTAAAGGATTCTTTAACCTCATTCCAATCCTATTTGGGATTGTTGGTGGGTATATTTTCGCACTGTTTATAGACGCAGTGGATACGACTAACCTTCAGGCAAGCTGGAGTGCATTGACATCAAGCTCATCAATCGGCGAGTTCTTCGGAGCCTTTTTCGCAAAACCAGAGTTCCTCATTCCATTTGTCCATTATAATCCTGTTGATGTGTTAAGCCTGACAATTGTTGCAATCATGGTACCTGTCGCACTTGTTACGATCATGGAACATATCGGTGACCAAATGGTACTTTCAAAAATTGCAGAACGGAACTTTTTGAAAAAACCAGGCTTGAACAAATCGTTATTAGGTGACGGGGTCGCAACCTTGATTGCATCAGTCCTTGGTGGTCCGCCAAATACAACGTACGGTGAAAATATCGGTGTCTTGGCGATTACACGCGTTTTCAGTGTGTTTGTCATCGGTGGGGCAGCCGTACTCGCGATCTTCTTCGGTTTTATCGATTTAATCGCGGTGTTGATTGAATCCATTCCTACACCGGTAATGGGCGGTGTGTCCATCCTACTCTTCGGGATCATCGCTTCCAGTGGATTGCGGATGTTGATCGATAACAACATTGACTTAGGAAAGAAACGAAACTTGATTATCTCATCCGTCATTTTGGTGATCGGTGTCGGTGGGGCATTTATTGAAGTCAATGAGAACGTTCAGATTGCTGGTATGGCATTAGCAGCCATCGTCGGTGTCATCTTGAACCTTGCTTTGCCAGGAAAAGATCAAGCACAAGATACGGCGAACATGTTTGAAAGTGACCAACGGGACGAGAAAGCTTCATAAATTTATTCAAGAACCTTTGAAACAAATAAGCTGCTTCCTTAGCAGGTTCGTTCGGCGATAGGAAGCAGCTTATTTATATAAATTGGGTAGATATTTGTATTCAATGACTAATTCCGTAGCTTTGAATAACTCAGCAGGTACCTGATCTTATGACCCTTTTACCCGCAACTTTTCAATTTCTCGCTCTTCCGGTGTAACATAGACGGTTTGTTGGTTGTCGTAGATGACATATCCTGGTTTGGCACCGGATGGCTTTCGGACGTGCTTAATTTTAGTATAGTCGACTGGGACGGAAGATGAATGCTTGGCTTTACTGTAAAAAGCGGCGATGCTGGCTGCTTCCAGTAAGGTTTGTTCACTTGGTTCGTTTGACTTGATGATGACGTGAGAACCAGGAATATCTTTCGTGTGAAGCCAAACATCTTCTTTGTTCGCCTTTCGATTGGTTAAATATTCATTTTGCTTATTATTCCTTCCTGCAAAAATCTCCGTTCCATCCGAAGATTGGAAGCGATCGAAATGAATCTCTTTTTTCATCTTTTTGCCTTTTTGTGGTTTTGCTTTCAAGTAGCCTTCCTCTTGCAGTTCTGTCCGGATTTCATCTAAGTCTTCTTCTCGTGCGTCTTCAAGCTGTTGGATTAATCGTTCTAAATAATCGATTTCTTGTTCGGCTTTATCGATCTCTTTTGTGACGACTTCCTTCGATTTTTTCATCTTTTGATATTGTTTGAAGAGCTGCTGTGCGTTTTCACTAGGCGACTTATTTGGGTTTAATTCAATCATTCTTTCATTTTGTTCTGGATCATAATAATCGATGACCGTTACGCTTGCATCACCCGGTTTGACTAAATGAAGATGTGCGGTCAAGAGTTCGCCGTCTTTTTGGTATTGGTCGGCTTTTTCAGCCTTCTTCAATGTTTGTTTTTGTTTTTTGATTTTACGGATATTTTTATCCCGCTCGTTTTTGAGTAAACGCATCAAATCATGGCTCAGACCTTTGACACGGTCGCGCTCAGCCTTCCCTTGATAAAATGTGTCGAGCATCTCACTGACTAGATCAAATGATTCAATCGGGGCATCGAGCTCGACATCTTTCAACACATGGAAATCTTCTTTTTTACCAAAGCCAATCTGTGGGTGAAAATCTTTATTTTCCAATTCCTTTTGAAACTGTTCGAAAACATGCACATACTTATTTTCATCACCTAGGTAGGCTTTCTTTGCCAGTGATTGACTGACGAGCGGTGAGACACCCATTAAGATGGATAAGATTTGTCGGTCCATTTTTCCCGAATTAAAATCAAGCTTTCGTATAAATTCAGTCGGTTCCAATTCGAGTGGGTTTGTTTTCCCTTGTTCTGGGGGGAAAACATACGATTGGCCAGGCAATAGTGCACGATGCCGGTTTTGTGAAAAACCGATATGTTTCATGGACTCTAAGATGACGTTTCGAGTCGGATCAACCAAAATGATCTGACTGTGCTTGCCCATCATTTCGATATAAAGTTCGTATTCCATCGCATCGCCGATTTCATCCTTACTTGAAATCGTCATTTTAATGATTCGTTCCATACTTATTTGCTCGATGGATCGGATAAATCCCGAGCCCAAATATTTTCTGAGTACCATACAAAATAATGGCGGCTCTTTCGGGTTCGTATATTTTTCATCCGTCAAATGAACACGTGCGTAACTTGGATGAACGGATAATAATAAGTTTTTGTTTTTTCCTCCTTGTCGAACGACAAGAATGAGTTCGTGCTCGGTTGGTTGGTGGATTTTATTGATCCGACCGGTTTCTAATTCGGCCTTTAATTCATTGACCAATGCATACGTTACAATTCCGTCGAATGGCATAGGAACACCTCATTTCTTTTGATAGTGTATCATGACTAACGATATAATAGAATAATCAAAGCAGGAATCGAACGGCTGATTCATGCCTACCTCCACCGAACGAGTTAAAAATTTGAAAAATACTTTTCATGAATGCCAAAATAAGATAGAAATGAAAAGGGATAGGTGATTCGGATGATCAATAGCATGACTGGCTTCGGCAGACATGTGATCAATGATAATAAAAGACAGCTAACGATTGAAGTCAAGACAGTCAATCATCGTTATTTGGATATTTCTTTTAAAATTCCTCGGGAACTGTATGCCTACGAAAATCAGCTGAAGCATTTGATCCAAGATGAATTGAGCCGCGGGAGAGTGGACGTCTATATTTCCATCAAAGGTGAAGGGCTGAAAGGAAAGAACATTCAAGTTGACTGGAATTTATTGAATCAATATATCGAAAAAATAAGTGAGATTCAAGCTCAATCCCCTATCAAAGGCGAATTGACTATTGATCATCTACTTTCGGTCGAAGATATTTTTTATACGGGTGAAGAAGATGAGGTGGACGACCAATTTTTATCCATGATTGAACGAGGTCTCCAATCAGCCCTCCAGCAAGTCAATGAGATGCGCCGCGTCGAGGGAGAAGCCCTATTTGCAGATTTTTCGAATCGATTGGAAAAATTACAACACCATACCGATCACCTGAA
>CALGNY010000020.1 GCA_937958375.1 uncultured Bacillaceae bacterium | reverse complement strand
AAGAGACATTGACGCATAATCCTTCACTGTTGGAAAATGACAATTTTATTCATTAATTGCTTTGGTGAGAACCAAAGCATTTTCCCATTGTCAAAGAGATTGGTTAGTTGCTAACTAGGGGGAGAACAGATGAAAGGCTTAAAGGATTTTTTGAGTCAGCAGGATGACTTTCTACATATTATGGATGGAATCAACGGGGAGATGAATGAGCAGCTTGTTTCTGGGCTGACTCAATCCTTGCGCAGTTTTTTGATGGTAACGTTACAGGAGTCGACGAAACGTCCTGTCATCGTAGTGACGCATCAATTAAACCAAGCACAAAAACTTTATGATGATTTGACAAGCATTGCAGAGGATCCGGATGAAATTTATTTATACCCGGTGAATGAACTATTGCCTGCTGAAATCATGTCTGCTTCCCCTGAATTGAAATCACAACGGTTGGATGCGCGGAATCGGTGGCAGGAGAAGCAAAGGGGCGTCTTTATTGTTCCGGTGGCTGGACTAAAACGGTTGATGCCGCCAAAAGAAGCATCGAACAGAATTTCGTTGACCTTCAAAACCGAAAATGAATACGCTTTGGACAATGTGATGGGTGAGTTAGTGACGATGGGGTATAAAGTGACGGATATGGTCTCGGCACCTGGAGAAATGAGTAAGCGTGGCGGGATTATTGATATTTATCCGCTCACCATGCCGGATCCTGTCCGGATTGAGTGGTTTGATGATGAAGTAGAATCGATTCGGTTATTTGATGTGGAGAGCCAGCGTTCCATAGAGGAACTCAACGAAATCGAAATCACTGCGACAGAAGAATGGGTATTGACGACTGACCAAATGAAACAAGCAGGCGTCAAACTGGAAGCCCTCGTCCAAAAGGCAGTCAAAAAACTCAAGTCCGACCAAGAGAAACAAGAATTGATGGAGCATTTATCCCAGGATATCGAACGCTTAAAAGAGGGCCAGCGATTTGAGGGCATCTATCAATATTTATCGCTTCTCTATGATGACGTTTATAGTTTGGTAGATTATTTCCCGGACAATAGTGTGTTTATCTTTGATGAAATGAGTCGGATCAGTGAAGCGGCTGAACGGTTAGACAAAGAAGAGGCTAACTGGCAAACCGATTTACTGGAACGAAGGATGATGGTCAGTGGCTTGCGTTTTTCGTTTGCTTGGGATGAAGTATTTCAGAAGATCGATCATCAAAAGATCTATCTCTCCTTGTTTTTGAGGCATATCCCAAACACGAAACCAGAAAACCTAGTCAATATTTCGAGTCGGCAGATGCAGCAATTTCATGGTCAAATGAATTTGCTGAAAAGTGAGATTGAGCGGTGGCAAAAAGCGAATTTTTCGGTTGTCATTTATGCGGTGGATGAGGAACGTGTCGACCGTGTTCTTCGCGTGCTCGATGATTATGGAATACAAGCCCGGAAAGGTCGCCGTCCCATTCAAGTGCCGACGGAAGAACCGGTTGTTTTGGAAGGAAGCTTGACGGAAGGCTTTGAGATGCCGGCCTATAAAATGGCTGTCCTGACGGAAGAAGAATTGTTCAAGAAAAAGAAACCGAAGCGGAGAAGACGCCAAAAGCTTTCAAACGCTGAGCGGATCAAAAGTTACCAGGAGCTGAATAAGGGCGATTATGTCGTTCATACGAGCCATGGAATCGGGAAGTATTTAGGCATTGAAACATTGGAAGTCAATGGCTTACACAAAGATTATATGGTTCTTCGCTACTCTGGAAATGATAAATTGTTTGTTCCTGCCGACCAAGTCGACCTCGTCCAAAAATTTGTTGCCTCAGAAGGGAAGGAGCCCAAGCTATACCGACTCGGTGGCAGTGAATGGAAAAAGGTCAAATCACGCGTCAAATCATCGGTTGAAGATATTGCGGATGATCTGATCAAGCTTTATGCCGAGCGGGAGGCTTCGCGTGGCCATCAATTTGGACCGGATACGGAAATGCAGAAGGATTTTGAAATGGCTTTCCCTTATCAAGAAACGGAAGACCAGATTCGCTGTATCGAAGAAATTAAAAAGGATATGGAGATGCCACAACCGATGGACCGGCTCCTCTGTGGGGATGTTGGCTATGGAAAAACGGAAGTTGCCATCCGAGCAGCCTTTAAAGCCGTCGTTGAAGGGAAACAGGTCGCTGTATTGGTACCGACGACCATCTTGGCGCAGCAACACTTCGATACCTTCCAAGAGAGGTTCCAGGAGTTTGGTGTCAATATCGGTCTGTTAAGCCGTTTCCGGACACCGAAACAACAGAAGGAATTGATCGATCAGCTCCGCAAAGGGTTGATTGACGTAGTCATCGGTACGCATCGTGTGCTTTCCAAAGACGTTGTGTTTAAAGACCTTGGATTATTGATTGTCGATGAAGAGCAGCGTTTTGGGGTGAAACATAAAGAACGAATTAAGCAATTGAAAACGAATGTGGACGTGCTGACACTAACGGCGACACCAATTCCGCGGACATTGCACATGTCGATGATGGGGGTTCGGGATTTGTCGGTGATCGAAACGCCACCAGAGAATCGCTTTCCGATCCAAACGTATGTCATTGAGTACAACCCTGCCTTCATCCGTGATGCCATCGAACGGGAGCTTTCTAGGGGTGGCCAAGTCTTTTTCCTTTATAATCGTGTGGAAAATATCGACCGGGTTGCCGCAGATATTCGGGAACTGGTGGAAGATGCCCGGGTCGTTCATGCACATGGACAAATGAACGAGCGTGAGCTTGAGAATGTGATGCTCGAATTTTTGGATGGCGAAGTCGATGTGTTGGTCAGTACGACGATTATCGAAACAGGTGTCGACATTCCGAATGTGAATACATTGATTGTCTATGATGCGGATAAAATGGGACTGAGTCAGCTGTACCAATTGCGTGGGCGTGTCGGGCGTTCGAACCGGTTGGCCTATGCTTATTTCACGTATCAACAGAATAAGGTACTCTCTGAAGTTGCCGAAAAACGACTGGAAGCGATCAAAGAATTCACCGAGCTCGGCAGTGGGTTCAAAATTGCGATGCGTGATTTGTCCATCCGGGGCGCAGGAAATATTCTCGGAACGGAGCAACATGGCTTTATCGATACGGTCGGTTTCGATCTATATTCGCAAATGTTGAATGATGCCATCCGGGCGAAACAAGAAGGCATCAGTTATGAAGAAGCGAAACCGTTTGAAGTAGAGATGACGTTGTCGGTGGATGCTTATATTCCGGAAGAATACATTGATGATGAAGCCCAAAAAATCCAGATGTATAAACGGATCCAGGCATTGGAGTCCATCCAGGAGACCTATGATTTGAAGGAAGAGCTGCTCGACCGGTTTGGTGAGTATCCGGAAGAAGTGGAGAACCTGTTGCAGGTCTCCCGAATTCGGCTGTATGCAAAAGAAAATAAAATTGAGTCGATTCATGAGCAGAGAAATAAAATTGAATGTTTGATGGGAGCAGAACAAAGCCAGTCCATGGATGGGACGAAGCTGTTTGAACTGGCGAATGAATACGGCCGTACCATTCAACTTGGGATTGAAGGACAGAACTTGACGATCAAGTTCCAATTTTCCAGACATGACCAAGCAACCCGCTATGATCAGCTAGAAGATTTCCTTTCAAAGCTTTCTCAGGCAAAAAATTCATCAAAAGCATGAATAGGAAATCCCGTTTGCCTAATACTAACAATTACAAGCAGGTGATTCAGCTAAGAATAATTGTGATCAAGGCGTCACCCAAGCAATAATCACATCATAGAAAGCGGGGATTCGAAACATGAAAGCAACAGGAATTGTGCGTCGTATTGATGATCTTGGCAGAGTTGTGGTACCAAAAGAAATTAGGCGGACACTGAGAATCCGAGAAGGGGATCCACTCGAAATTTTCGTTGCCCGAGAAGGCGAAGTGATTTTGAAAAAATATTCACCGATCAATGAGCTAGGTGAGTTCGCAGAAGAATACGCTCAATCCATATTTGATGCGGTTGGCCAAAAAATATTGATATCTGACCGCGATGAATATATTGCGATTGCAGGAGTCAGCAAAAAAGATTATTTAAATAAAAAAGTCGGTCAAATGGTTGAAGACGCCATGGAAAAAAGAGAATCCGTAACTGATAAAAACGAATATACACTCGAAGTCGTTGATGGGAAGGAAGAACAGGTTTCTTCCTTTTTGATTCAGCCGATCATTTCGAATGGAGACCCGGTCGGAAGCATTGTCATGTTATTTGATAAAGGCGCCGTGTCGGATGTGGAATCAACCTTATGTCAAACGGCAGCGAACTTCCTCGGTCGACAAATGGAATAAATGAAATCGTATGGAATGCAGCCTACTGGGAATAAGCCAGTAGGTTTTTTGTATGAAACCAGTTCTTTTCTCTCGGTTGACATGGCGCTTTTGAATTTCCTCAGGTCCAATCTATGATAAAGTAAAAGGAGTTAGACACTGAGGTTGGACGTGAAGCTATGAGTCAGACGAATACATGGGTTAAAGGTGTACTCATCCTTACGGCTGCAGGGCTGATGAGTCGGTTTTTGGGGATGGTTTACCGAATCCCGTTACAAAACATCGCGGGTGATGAAGGGCTCTATGTGTATCAACAAATCTATCCCATTTTATCGTTAGCCATTATTCTTTCGTTGTATGGCATACCAAGTGCAATCACCCAACAGGTAACGGAACACGAATTATCGAGTCAATACCTAACAAAGATTTTTTATTTGCTGGCGGGATTAGGTGTTTCGGTCTGGGCGGTTTTATTTGCTTTTGCAGAGGTTTGGGCAAATTTGATGGGTGACCCATTATTGGAAGCCCCCATAAAGGTCAGTAGTTTCATGTTTTTGCTCCTACCGTTTGTATCGGTGTTACGAGCGTTTTTTCAGCGAATGGAACAGGCACGGTTTGTCGGGATTTCACAAGTGGTTGAGCAGTTGATCCGGGTCATTTTGATTATCGTAGTGACCGTGTTCGTTGTCTCAATGGATCTTTCTATTTATGATCTGGGTACTTATGCGGCGGTGGCCACGATTCTCGGAACAGTGTCAGCGATCATTTATCTTGGCATTCATTTTCAGAAGAAATCGCCATTGAAGATCGAGCCGATTTCAGAGAGGGAATCGCTCACGCATACAGCCAAATGGCTATTTATCGGAATTTTTGTTTATAGCTTAACGTATGTTCTGCATTTGGTGTTGCAACTATTAGATGTTTTTACGATGGTCCCTCTTTTACAGGATTATGGGTTGTCCTTCAATGAAGCGAGGGAATTAAAGGGCGTTTTCGACCGTGGGAACCCAATGATTCAGCTCGGGTTAGTCTTTGGTTCGTCGCTTGGCTTTGCATTGGTACCGGGTATGCAGTCACATCAGCGTGCAACCGATGCGAAGCTTGCAATCAAATTGACGTTTGTGTTTTCCTTGGCTGCATCGGTTGGTTTGATTGCCATTATGCAATTCTTAAATCCATTATTTTATCTGGATCAGCAGGGGACCGTGGCGATTCAATGGTTAATGCTGCTCGTCTTTTTGTTATCGATGGTCATTACCCTGTCTGTTTTGTTGCAAGGATTACAGTATAAACAACAGCAATTGAAATGGATTCTTTTATTGATGGGAACCAAGTTCTTGTTGAATCAGCTGCTGATTCCGCTATACGGGATTGTTGGTGCGGCGATTGCCTCCATTTTGTCTGCCTTGCTGCTCGTTATGATTTTTTATTGGATATGGGCGCGTGAGTCTGGGCTTCGTATCGAATGGCTTTTTTACGTGAAGGCAGTGCTTGCGGTGCTTGTCATGTTTGGTGTGGTCACTGGATTGGCTCAATTGTTTTCAGGGGAGATGAGCCGTTTGGGACTGATTCTTCCGACACTCGTGCTGAGTACTGTTGGGGCCATCGTCCTCGTTGTGCTCGTGTGGGTGATGAATATCCTTCCGCGCGATTTCATTCATCAATTGAGATCAAGAAAAAAGTAGGTGTTTAAATCATGAAGCATACAATACATGTGATTGGATTAGGAGCCGGTACAATCGATCAGCTGCCACTCGGAATTTATCGGTATTTAACGAAGCAAAATAATCGAGTTTTTCTCAGAACGAAAGAGCATCCAGTTGTCGAAGCGCTCGAAGAAGAGGGCGTATTTTTCCAAAGTTTCGATGAGGTGTATGAAGAGGAAGAGCAATTTGATACGGTTTATGAGAAAATCAGTGACCGGTTAATGGAGTTGGCCCAAGCGGAAGATATCATCTATGCAGTACCGGGTCATCCAATGGTGGCTGAGATGACTGTCCAGCGACTGCTTGAACGTCAAAATGACCAAGTAGTTGTTCAAGTTCACGGCGGTCAAAGTTTCTTGGACGCGATACTCAATACGCTGCAAATCGATCCAATCGACGGATTTCAACTCCTGGATGGGACAAGCATGGACCGTTCGGTGATTCAGTATGAGAATCATTTGTTGATCGCTCAGGTCTATGATCGCTTGGTTGCATCAGACATTAAATTGACGTTGATGGAAGACCTGCCGGAAGATTACCCGGTGACCATCGTGGAGGCAGCGGGTAGTTCTGAGGAAAAAATGACGGATGTGCCATTGGTCGAATTGGACCGGACAGAACAATTCAATAACCTGACGACCGTGTACGTTCCACCACAATCAAGAGAAAAGCTAACCCATACGTTCAGCAAACTCCGAGAGGTAATCGCCACCTTGCGAGGACCAAATGGCTGTCCGTGGGATCGGAAGCAGACCCATGAATCACTCCGGCCATATTTGATTGAAGAGGCCTATGAAGTCATTGATGCGATTGAGGAACAAGACGATGCACACATCGCGGAAGAATTAGGTGATGTGTTGTTGCAAGTCATGCTCCATAGCCAGATCGGTGAGGATCGTGGTTATTTTACCGTCGATGATGTCATTCGGTCGATTACCGAAAAAATGATTGAGCGACATCCTCATGTGTTCGGTGACGTTGAAGTCGAATCCGCTGAAGAAGTCAAAGCGAATTGGGAAGTGATCAAGAATAAGGGTCGAGAGAAACAAGACGCCTGGCTAGATGGCTTATCCGAGTCGTTGCCGCGATTGTTGTACGCAAAAGAAATGCAGAAAAAAGCATCCAATGTGGGCTTTGACTGGAAACGGGCTGACCTTGCTTTTCAAAAAGTTGAAGAAGAAATAGAGGAATTCCAAGAAGCTTTGCAGAATGAAGAGGATAATGCGATTGAGCTTGAATTCGGTGACGTCTTATTTTCACTCGTCAATGTTGCTCGCTTACTTTCAATAGACCCAGAGATTGCGCTTCACCGAACAAGCCAAAAATTCAAAAGACGCTTTGAACAAATGGAGTTTTTCGCGAAAAAAGACGGCCAGTCACTGGCAGAATTATCACAGGAAGAAATGGAAAACTATTGGCTTCAAGCAAAAGCTTTACTCAAACAGGAGGATTAACATGCGTTTGGATAAATTTTTGAAATTATCGAGGATCATCAAAAGACGAACGGTCGCCAAAGAAGTAGCCGGAAAAGGTAGAATCCAGGTCAATGGAAACCCGGCTAAAGCTTCTACAGACCTTCAAGTCGGCGATGAAGTGACGATTCAATTCGCACAGAAAAAGTTGACGATTAAAATAGAGTCTTTGCGGGAACAGGTTAAAAAAGACGAAGCGGAACGATTATATTCGGTCGTCCAAGAAGAAAGAATAGATTAGAGATTTTAGGCATGTTTTCTATCTTCTCCTCATAGTTTGTATTGATAGGAGGGATGGACATGCCATATGAAAAAACAATGTATAACCAGGAAAGAAGCCAACAAAAGGAACATGAACTGAAGCTTGTGAATCGGCGGAAACTAGAGATCAAAGGAGTAGAAAATGTAGACAGTTTCGACACGGAAGAATTTTTGTTGAAAACGACACAAGGCTATCTCGTCATTCAGGGCCATAACCTTCATATGAAAAACTTAAGCGTGGATCAAGGTCTGCTGACCATTCAAGGAAGAATCGCATCGTTTCAGTATATCGATGATGATCCAAAACAAACGAAGAGCCTACTGGGTAAATTATTCAAATGACGTTAAGTATGCAATTCACTGCGATGGTCGTTATGGTTGCCGGTGGTATCCAAGCAGCATTGACGTTTGATACATACAAGCAATTATTTCGGCCAACCTACCTTTGGCGTCAGCTGGCCACTGATTTATTGTTTTTCCTTACTCAAGCATGTATTTTGTTTTATTTTCTTTTTCTCGTCAACGGCGGGGTTGTTAAATTATATTTATTTTTGGCCATCATGCTCGGCGTATCGATGTACTATGCCCTTTTTCAACACACCTACTTACGGATCCTAGATCGTCTGGTCCGGTTATTTCGGGTGATTGTCCGAGGGCTGATCCGCCTAATCAACACTTTGGTGATTCGGCCAATCACATGGATTCTTCTTCAAGTCTTTGCATTGGTCATGCTCGTCTATTTGTTGCTTCAAAAACTGGTTCTGTTCATATGGAAAGTAGTCTCTTGGTTGGTCAAACCACTCATACCAGAAAAAATCAAGAAAAATGGACTTTCTTTTCTGACAAAGTGTAGTAAAATAATGTATAAGCTCTTTATTCGCATACAATCATATTTTAAAAAGTAGGAGGCGGCAATTCAGTGAAAAGAAGAGAGCGTCGTAGTGATAACATTGCAAGAATCAACTCGACTTATACCAAACAACAAGAAAAGCAAATGGCTGAAAAATCACGCGAGAAAAAACTTCTCTTTCGCCGACTGATCGCCTTTGCCGTTTTATTTGTGTTGCTCGGTGGCGGAATGGTTGCTTTCCATTTCAGTCAGCGTGCGCAGTATGATGATAAACAGGCGGAGTACCAAGAACTGAACGAAAAAATGGTGCAATATACGGAAGAAAATGAATCCTTGAATGAAGAAATAGAAAAACTAAGTGACATCAATTATTTACTTCAAATTGCTAGAAAAGATTACTTTTTCTCCAAAGACGGTGAAATCATCTTTAAATTACCAGATGAAGAGCCTTCTTATTGACACTTTTTGAGCTCGGTATATATAATGTATTAGAATAGACTTTTAAAATTTTAAGGAGGAGCATTTTTTTTATGTCAGTCGAAGTAGGCAGCAAGCTCAGCGGTAAAGTAACCCGCATTACTAATTTTGGAGCTTTCGTAGAGCTACCAGAAGGTTCAACAGGATTGGTGCACATCAGTGAGGTCGCCGATCGTTATGTAAAGGATATCAATGATCATTTATCCGTCGGTGAGGAAGTCACTGTAAAAGTATTGAATGTAGAAAAAAACGGCAAGATTGGCTTATCCATCAAAAAAGCCAATGAGAAATATAACCGCCAACAACAGAAGAAACGAGTCGAAAGCTTCGAATCCAAAATGAATAAATTCTTGAAGGATAGCGAAGATAAACTGGCTTCACTCAAGAAACACACCGAATCTCGCCGTGGAGGTCGAGGTGCTAAGCGGGGATAATTGCTGTCTATTGATGATATGATAAGAAATGTGAATAAATATACTAACAAACCTGTTCATTGATTGGATGAACAGGTTTTTTGATTGGTTGTAATGACAGTTGGTTTGCAAGGAGAAGAGAACATGGAATTTCCCAATGTTGAGCGATTTTTATCCGCTGTACAAACATTACCAACGAATAGACCCCTTTCAAAGGAAGACTTATTAACGGATCGATTCTTAATGGAAAAAGACGAACGTATAGAAATGTACTACGCGCCACACAACGAATATATCAATGAGAAAGCGAAAATTGTTTTTGTAGGCATTACGCCAGGCTTTCATCAAATGAAGACAGCTTTTGAGCAATGTATCCGAAGTAAGAATTCTGGCAGTAGTTTGGAAATGTGCTTGAAAGATGCGAAGCGTGAAGCGGGTTTCGCTGGCTCAATGAGGAACAACTTGATTCAGATGCTTGATGAATTATGGATTCCTGAAGGATTAAATCTGTCTGAGGCCGCTGATTTATTTGGTGGGAGTAGGCATCTGATCCATACGACGTCAGTGATTAAATACCCCACTTTTTTAAAAGGGAAGAACTATACCGGGCATCAACCATCGATCGATCGGTCACATTTGTTGAAGCATTATGCGTACAGCGTATTTCCGGACGAGCTATCGCGAATCGACTCTCATGCATTACTGATCCCGTTGGGAAAAACTGTTGAACAGGTCATGACTACACTCGTTCAAGAAAATAAATGGTACAGGCATGATTATTTGATTGGACTGCCCCATCCTTCAGGTGCCAATGGTCATCGTATGAAACAATTTCAGCAACAAAAAGAAAGCCTTCAAAGCCAAATACGGGTTTGGGTTGAAAAGCGGGATAAATAAAAAACACTAATCATTTTCGATTAGTGTTTTTTAACGATCACCTCATAACGCTTAGTGACCCGTACGGGATTCGAACCCGTGTTACCGCCGTGAAAGGGCGGTGTCTTAACCACTTGACCAACGGGCCTTATGTAAAGAACAAGGGACCGGTTTGTGATCGACAATACCGATCCCTTGTTGATAGCGGCGGAGGGGATCGAACCCACGACCTCACGGGTATGAACCGTACGCTCTCGCCAGCTGAGCTACGCCGCCATAGTGTTATATATCTCAGACACAAAAATTATAGTACAACAGAAGTGCGACTCCTGTCAACACGTTTCTACAAAGACCGAAAATAATTTTTAATCAAATAATTTAAAAGGCAGTGCGTGCCGACTCAGTGCGTTGAGCTGCACAAAAACTGATTTCAACGCATTGACAAGCCATCTCAATGCGTTGAACCGCACAAAACCGAACCTCAACGCATTGACAAGCCATCTCAATGCGTTGAGCCACTCAAAACCGAATCTCAA
>CALGNY010000019.1 GCA_937958375.1 uncultured Bacillaceae bacterium | reverse complement strand
TTCGCCAACTCCCCCACAACCATCTCTGAAAGACTAAGCCAATCATTCCAATCCCAAATGTCACCGCTCCGACAACTTGGAAAATCATGAATACGCCATATAGCTGAACTAGAAGACCACCTGTTACTGGAGCAACGATTAAAATGATGCCGGTAAGTGATTCATACATGCCTGACAATTGACCGACCTTGCCTTCAGGACTTTCTACCTGAAGGATATAGCTAAAAAAGACACTGAATATTCCGGTTCCCATCCCAATAATCAATCCTGCCAGAAGGATCATCCATATTTCCGTGTCCACCCACATCATTCCCATTGCGAATATTCCGCTTCCGATAAGGAAAACTGCACTCCCGAGGAACAGGCCGTAGCGTTTAATTTTCGTTAACCGGTTCAGAAACAACAGAATGGTAACCGCACCCAAACCCACGACCGAAATCAACCATCCGAAAATCGGCGGGTGATGAGGGAAAAGCTCTCGAGTCAAAACGACAAATTGAGCATCGATCAGTTGGATGGCCAAAAACGCAATCAACGAAAACGAAAAACTGACCCATAGTGCTTTCGATTGGAAGATCGAACGCCAGTTACCTCGCCAACTCTTCCAATAGGTTTCTGGCTCTACATCTCCATTCTCTAGTAACCGATTGGAATCCTCCCGATCGATATGGCGAACGAGCAGAAGAATTCCCACTGAAACCAACAAGAAAACAGCATAAATAGCAAAACTCACTCGTGGCGAAAAGGCCGCAGCAATCGATGCACCGACAAACGGGCCAATCACTTTGGACAATTGATTGACCGTTCCATTCAGCATCACCGCTTTCATCAACAGATCTTCATGTACAACTTGTTTTACGAGTGCTTGCTGAGCAGGAAAGTGCACGGTGGAAATTGTCGCACGCACAAAGATAATCCCAAGCATCATCCAAGCATCAAAGGTGAAAATCATTGCAATCGTACAGAGCGCTGTCAACAGATCTGCCATCAGCATGATCTTCACTTTTTCACCTCGGTCAACAAAAATACCGGAAAATTGGCTGAATAATGCGTATGGAACCGCATAAGCAACAGGAATCAACGAAATCAGCCAGGGCTCAGCCTCCCACACATAACTGAACATCAGCATCACAGCAAGCATATCAAAGAACTTACCAAGCGTAGAAATGGTATATGAACTAAATAATAGAAGATACGTTTTATTATTCCATATCGATTGATCGATTTCTTGATTTTTCATGTCATCACTCTCCTATCGGTAAGGATAAGTGATGAATGTCAGAGGAATATCAGATGATCGAAAAAATCTGTTTCTCGATGTCAGGCTTTAACTGGTCCGATTCACAGTATTTAAAATACCGGGCTGCTTCTTTGTGATAGTAATCGACGGCATCGCTACTTGCTCCCGATTTTGGAAGCAATAGAGATAGCAATTGATAAATGAATAGAAAATAGTATGTATGTCCAGATTGACGAATCATGTCCCTACCTTCATCGATCGAATTCCTGCCGGCACTTTCCTTGCCATTTTTAATGAGAAATACACCTTGTAACACTTTCAGACCACTTGTTTCACGTAAATAAGGTAACTGATCTAGTATCTGTTCCGTCTTCTGTAGTGATTGCTCCGCTTCTTTCGTCTTGTTTAGGTAAAAAAGAATAGCCGTTTTCATCAGGTTGAAAAACGGAAAAATCCATGGTGAATATCCTCTATATGATCCATCTCTTGCTGAACAAGCTGCAACGACCTCTTCGGCCGGTCTAGTTTCAAATACCATAAAGACAGACTAAAACTAGTTACATCCATCCGCTCTTTTTCATCCAATAACTTTTTTTCTAAGATCCTTTCATGTGCTTTTATTACTTTTTCCGTATCTGATTCGACAAATCCATACAGTAATAACGGAACAAAAGCATTCCCTTTATCAGCTAATCGTTTTAATAAGGTCCTAAAGTCACTATTCAGCCATAATAGAACAATTTCCTGTTTTTCATTCAAAGGAAGCCCCAATACTTTATTCGTCAAAAGTTCTCGCAGCGCTTTTCCTTGACCATACTTATAATAGGTTTCAAATAATTCGGTAGCCTGCTGTTCAATTTCTTTGGGAATGGTCTCAACTTCTTGCCGTTGCTCCTTCAATTGCAGACTGTAACCCAATCCTTTAATCGTTTTGATCACAATGGTGTCTTGAAACCGATTCATCTTCTTTCGGAGTCGATAAATATGATCATCCACGGTCCGGTCTGTTGGGTGCTCATGTGGCCAAATTGCATCCAATAGCTCAACGCGTGAAAATGCTCTTCCTTGATTGACATATAAATATTTTAGTAGTAAAAATTCCTTTCGCAACAACTCTACTTTTTCACCATTCATCATGATGGAATAGCCATCTTCTGAAAATATCATATGCGCTGCCTCCAGCATGGTTTTACCTTCTCTAATATATGCAAGAAATCTTTATCAAAGCCACCTAAACTTTATCCGAAATAGCCACCTGCATCGCCATTCGTACGGGCAATGCTGGATTGGCCAATTGATTCAGGTCACCTACCATGTACATATCTTTTTCCGGATGATAAAAAGCGAATGAACCTGTCGAGCCTGAGTGCCCCACTAGCTCTCCTTTTCCTTTGAACAATGTCGACAAGCCACCCAATGGAATTCGCATAAATCCACAACCGTATTGAATCGGGTACATCGATAGTTGTAGTTTGTTGGAGGACGGATTCTGATTAAACATATCTGGATGAAACAAACGCCCACCAAAAAACGCTTTAATAAATACCATTAACTCACGAGTCGTGCTCACAATGCCTCCACTAGCTCCACAACTAGTTATGTATTTAGGGCGATGAAGCGTTGTTTCCTTATTATAAATAGCAGGGTACAAGTCGTCTGCGTTCTCAGCCAAATAAGTCTGCCTGAGTTCTAGTGGATCGTAAATCAACTGCTTATAAACCTCTTCCAAAGAAGAATCACAAACGACTTCGATAATCCTTCCTAGTAAATCGAAGTTAATATCTGAATAATAGACCCTTCCTGTTGAATGAGGCGCGAAATGTGGATCCATTTGTTTTGTGGCAGTCAATTGCTCATCAAAACGCAAATAAAAATCTCCATGGATGACCTGTTTCTTTATATTAAGGCTTTTTTCTTCGAATGCATCTGGCAATCCACTTGTTTGAAATAACAAATGAGCGATCGTTAGCTCAGTCGTATAATCTCTTTCCTTATATGTATGGAGTCCTTCAAGCAATTCTGCATCTAAGTACTTTATCACTTGGTCACCCAACGATAACTTTCCTTGTTCAATCAAATTCAAGATACATGCCGTGGTATAAAGCTTGGTTATGCTCGCTAACAAAATTGCGGAATCTAGATCTTTTCCGCCATATGTAAAATGCGAGCGAGTTCCTTTTGAATCTTCAATTAATAATATACCTTCGTGCACATCTTTTGACTTTGTCGTTTTGTAAAAAATTTTTTCAATACCTACCGTCATTTTTGCGTTCCTCTCCAACAGGATTTCTATAGTTTATGTATGGATTCAAATCAATAATAACACAACTTTCAGAAAATTAATCGATTAAATGATATATCGCATGTGAGTTGGTGAAAGACAGCTTTTCATCTATTCCTCCGTGAAAAACCCCAGTAAGTGCAGTAAAACCGATCATTTCCCTTCACCATCGTCTGATTATTTTAATGATTATAAAACCATTGACATACCATATTTAGTGTTTTAACATAGATACACAACAACATATAGTGTTGCCAATAAATATGGTGTCCGAAGTGACGTAAAAGGGAATCTGGTGTGAATCCAGAACTGTCCCCGCAACTGTAAGTGCTGACGAATGAAGTGAATCCACTGTCTTAAGAGAAGATGGGAAGGACTTCAGTAGGTAGAAGCACAAGTCAGGAGACCTGCCATATTTATCGCGTATTATCTTCTTCGGGAGTTGGGGGGATAAACGATGGTATTTTTAATAGACAGGTCTTCTGAGTTAGTCGCTTATGACCTTTGCTATATATGTCTATTCTATATCAACGTTTAAACCCATCCTCTTTTTTGAGTGATGGGTTTTTTAATTGAATTTCTCCATACTCCTGCACCTAAAAAGAAAGTGAGGGAGGAGTTGTGAGCCAGCCATTATCATCAAACGTCTCACGAACGATTCAAACAAAGTTAGTGTTACCGCCTGACACCAATCATTTGGGAACGATTTTTGGAGGAACCGTTTTATCCTATATCGACGAAATTGCCGCAATTACAGCAATGAAGCATTGTAGAAAAGTCGTCGTCACTGCATCAATTGATACGGTTAACTTCTTATCTGCCGCTAAAGTTGGAGATATTTTAATCTTAGAAGCGGCAGTCATTTCAACAGGTAATACGTCAATGGAGGTCTATGTCAAAGTAGAATGCGAGAACCTAAAAATAGGCGAAAGAAAAATGACAACCACTTCGATCCTTACGATGGTGGCTACAGACAACGAAGGGAGGCCAGTCAAAGTTCCTGGAGTCATTCCGGAAACCATTCAAGAAAAAGCGTTATTCAAAGAAGCACATGTTAGAAAAGAGAGACGTCTAAAAATAAAAGATGCCGTTAGGAGGAATAACGATGACTCAATCGACACAAATAAAATCTGAAAAAGAATCTGTTATTGAAATGATTGATAGAGTTTCAAAAATACACGGAATTGATGCAACAGAGATCAAGCAACAATTGCATTCCATCGAGTCTTCAGCCGACTCTATCAACCAACAAGCATTCATTTATTCATTGAATCAAATATCGATGGATCAACCGAAATGGACTTTTCTTTCAGCTCGACTCTATTTAGAAGAATTATATTCTAGTGCAGCGATCAATAGAGGTTATGACAAACATCAAAAATATGGCGATTTTTATGAACTGATTCAGACGCTTACTGAGATTGGAATTTATTCACCTGCACTGCTTGATCAGTATTCAAAAGCAGAAATCGACCGACTTGCGAAAGAAATTTCACCTGAAAAAGATGAGCTTTTCAATTATATCGGATTGTTTTTACTAGCAGATCGATACCTGACAAAGGATTATGATGGAAACATTTATGAACTTCCTCAAGAACGCTTTATGATTATTGCCATGACGTTAATGCAAGATGAAGAAACATCCCATCGACTAGACTATGTGAAAGAGGCCTACTGGGCATTAAGCAACTTATATATGACTGTTGCAACCCCTACTTTATCGAATGCTGGTAAAAACTTTGGTCAGCTCTCTTCATGTTTTATCGATACCGTCGATGATTCGCTTGACGGAATCTATTTAAACAATTGGGATGTTGCTCGACTAAGTAAAGATGGTGGTGGAATTGGCCTTTATTACGGAAAGGTACGGGCACTAGGTTCGGATATTAAAAAATTCAAAGGAAATTCCTCAGGCGTTGTACCCTGGATTCGCCTGATTAATGATACGGCTGTCAGTGTCGATCAGCTCGGTCAGAGACAAGGAGCCGTCGCAGTATACCTCGATGTCTTTCACCGTGACCTGATGAATGGCTTTCTAGAATTAAAAACAAACAATGGAGACGAACGCCGAAAAGCTCATGATGTTTTTACTGGTGTAACCATTCCTGACCTTTTTATGGAAAAGCTGAAAGAAGTTGATGAAAATGGGCGAAGCATTGGTGAGTGGCATACGTTT
>CALGNY010000018.1 GCA_937958375.1 uncultured Bacillaceae bacterium | reverse complement strand
AGATTGACCCCTTGGCGGTTAAAATCACTGACAATCCGCTCAACTTGCTGCAACTCGGTGACGTTTTCTTCAAACAGGATGCTGACATTAAACTCCTCTTTAATATCAAGCATACCTAAATAAGCACTATGTCCCCAGGTTTCATCGTGAATGGTTCCCTCGAGAATAAGGCCAACATTTTCTAAATTTCCATCATCTGCCCAAGGATTACAGCCAACTACCGCACAACTGATTACAACCATCAAAATAAGTATCAAGATTCTCTCTCTCACTGTTAGGCACTCCGGTTCAAATGGCTTTTTCTATATTGTGCGACTTTTTTGTATCCTTCGCAACCGTTTCAATGAAATTGTTTTGCTTAGATCATGTAAATGGAGTTTTCGGGTTCCGTTTCGTATAAGCAAATGTAGTCTGGGTAAAAATCGCTTAGTCCGTGCCTTGCAATCCATTGCGCATATTTTTTTGCCAAAGGTAGATCTTCTTTTGCATTGAATTCCCTTCCATCTTCTTTATCAAATTGAACCGATATTGTTTTGACATTAGTTTGTGAATCCTCTTTCGGTTGACTCGTAACAAAGATTCCATTGGCACGTTCGATGTCAATTTGTTTTTCGATAAATAGGGCGTGGGAAAATTTCTGGGTCGGAAATTCATCCAATAACGCAAAATTCGCATTTCTGCCAAATTGTAAATGGACCGATTCCATTCGATCGTTTGGTTCGTCGGACGTTTGATCATAAAACTCTGATAAACCCCTGACCTCATAGCCTTCAATCAGTAAGGCATCAATTAAGAGGTGACTGAACCAGTGGTCGACCGGGTAAACTAAAACAGTCATCATCTCTGCTCCTTTCTGTTTTCGGACGTGAAATGTTCATAAACTTCCATAGAAAATATTTATTTTTATAAGGAGATTATGATACACTAAATGATGGAATACGATTGATGTTTTTCTATAGAGGTGAATATAAATGCGCTATATTTGGACAATTATTTGGAGTTTCTTGCTCAGTTCCATGATTGTATATGTATTGGCTAGTATGAGCGGAGGAACGTTCGATCTAACCGGAACCATTGCCTTGACAGCTGTATTCGCACTTACGACAATCGTTCTTGGCGAAGGTATTCTGGGTAAGAGCAATGATACGACCAATTAATTGAAATAGGTTGACTCTGATGGTGTTCAACAATGAGTCAACCTTTTTTCTTGCTACCATGGAAGTAAGCTTAATGCGGCAATTGCGGTTAGTGGCAAAATCAGTCTTTGTAATCCTCTTGGACGGTAGCCATATGGCGGGTAATAACCATACCCTCCATAATAACCCCATTGTCTCATGTTATTCATTTCGTAATTCGGAACAATCAAATAGACGTGTTGATCATCCAAATCGATGATGACACCTTCAATTTTTTCACCATGAACCGTCTCAAGTGCTACATATTTTCTCATATGTTTTTGACATAACTCATACATTGGTTGTGTCATAAAAAATCCTCCCCTCTCAAAGCTACTCTATTCAGATTGGGGAGGTTCTGTGCCTGGAAATGGAGGTCCGCGTTATGGCAGATTTATGGGAGATTTTGCAGTTTTTACTCTTAGGTCTTTTTCAAGGGTTTACTGAACCAATACCGATCTCATCTAGTGGACATTTAAAAATTGTCCAAGCTTTAATGGAAATTGAGTTACCTGGCGCAATTACATTTGAGGCTTTTATAAACTTTGGGTCGTTGTTGGCCGTTTTAGCCGTATATCGAAAAGATATTTTTTCACTGTTAAGTCATGCATCCGATTTTGTTTTCAGGAAAAACGACCAATATAAAAGTGACTTCACATACTTATTGTTGCTCGTCATTGCTACGATACCAGCAGGGGTTCTTGGCGTCTTTTTCGATGACTTGTTTGGCGATTCGTTTGCTGAAGTCAAATATGTCGGCATCATGTTGATTCTGACAGCCATTGCGTTGTGGGTCATCCGTAATTTGAAAGGATTTAAAGATGACCATGAAATTACGATCAAGGACGCAATCATCATCGGTTTAGCGCAATCACTCGCACTAGCTCCTGGCCTAAGTCGCTCGGGTGCAACGATTGTCGCAGCGATGTTAGTTGGGTTAAAGCGAGATAGTGCCTTGCGTTTCTCCTTTTTAATGTACATTCCAGTTAGTCTCGGGACGACTATTTTTGCAGCTGAAGACATGATTGGGAACCCAGAACTATCAGGGCAATTCGCATTATATCTGATCGCATTACTCGCAGCCATCGTTTCATCTTATATTGCGTTGCTTTTCTTTATTAATGTCATGAAATCTGGAAACCTGAAATACTTCGCTTACTACTGTTTTGCTGTTGGTATTTTGGTGGTTCTTTTCTTATAATTCTCTTTGGAAAACACCGGCGGGATCGTCGGTGTTTTTTGTTTGTGATGTTTTTTTCGGTTAATGGATGGTTTTTTAGGATTGTCAGTGCGTTGAGGTACTATTTTTTTGCTTTCAACGCAGTGAGGGCGCTTGTCAATGCGTTGAGAGCTGATTTTTGTGATCTCAGCGCAGTGAGAACTCACGATAAGTGCGTAACTCCGATGCATAATAAAACTCCCTTGATTTGGCGAACCAATCAAGGGAGTTTTCGACTCATATTAATCTGGAATACCTAATGCAATTTTTGCGTAGCGTGACATATTATCCTTGGACCATGGTGGGTTCCAAACAATATTGACATCAGTATCCTTTACTTCCGGGATATCAGACATCGCACGTTTCACATCTTGTTCAATATGGCCAGCGAGCGGGCAGCCCATAGCCGTTAATGTCATCGTAACGACTGCTGTACCATCATCTTCTAAATCAATATCATACACCAAGCCAAGATTCACAATATCAATTCCTAGCTCTGGATCAATCACTGTTTCTAGTGCACCCCATAGATTGTCTTTTAAGGCCTCATCCATTTCATACAACCTCCTTCAAATTCCGATCTTATCTATATTATATACAGAATGGGCATATATTTAAAGGGAAAGGTTACGGCTTATCAGCGACATTT
>CALGNY010000017.1 GCA_937958375.1 uncultured Bacillaceae bacterium | reverse complement strand
GCCAAATCATCAACACGATGATTCCCCCGAGGCTGCCGTACGTTGCTGAATAATTCCCGAAGTTGGACACGTAAAAAGAAAATCCCCAGGAAGTGACCATCCAACCGACCGTTGCGATCATTGCGCCAGGCAACGCATGGATGAGCTTCAGTTTTTTATTCGGTCCGATCAAATATAGAATCGTCAGGACGACAATCAAAATGGCAGCCGTCAGCACCCAACGAATCACGAACCAGATTTGAACAAATTCATCCGATAACCCGATGAACCCAAAAACGTATTCACCCAAAACACGACCGAAGACCGGGATCATCAGCGCTACGGCAATCAAAAATAAAACGAGCAGCGTCAATCCGATTGATAGCGATCTCGCTACAATGAACGAACGCGTTTCGTCAATGTCATACGCTCGGTTAAAAGCACGGAGTAACGCATTGACCCCTACCGAGGCTGACCAAATCGTCCCGATAATACTGACGGACAACAGTCCTCCGCCGCCTCCTTCAATGACTTGTTGGACATTATCCTGAACGAGTCCTTGGGTTTGTGGAGGCAAGTATTCCTCTAGCATTGTAAAAATATCCTCCTGAGTCACCGGCAAGAACGAAATCAGCGACAACAAGAAAATCAAAAGCGGAAATAGAGAAAGCAAGAAAAAATATGATAATTGTGCAGAAAGACCGGGTACGTCATCATCACTGAAATTAGTAAATAGTTCTTTCCAAAACTTTTTTTCAAAGATCATTTCGTTCACCTGCAATTCATTGGATCGTCCTACTGAGAAAAAAAGCGATAAGTCAAAAAGAAAATTCTTTTACTTATCGCCAGTTATATGCATGTTTACTTCCGATTATCATATTTATTAAAGAAAGACTCTAGCTGGTCCAATTGTTGAATGACTTTATCCGTACCACGTGTCACGTCGTTTAGTTTGTGCCTTAACTGAGTAATCGTTTGAGACGGATGGGAATACACTTGTCGGATTTCATTTTTCATATTTTTAGAATACACCTTCACTCGATCTCTTTCTTGGCGGTCAAACATCGTTACCAATAGTCCAAGCAAAGCACCGACTAACATCCCTTTTTTCCATTTTTCCATTAGTATTCCTCCTGTTTCATTTCGATTTTGATTTTCACTTCATTAAATAAATGCTGACAAGCTTCGTGGATCAATTCATACGTTTCATCGAAATCACCTGTGAAATAAGGGTCGGGTACGTTATGTACCTGTTTTTCCGGCAAATAGTCCAGTAACTTTTTTACAATCAAATCCGTATCACTCGGGATCAAATCTTTAATCGCATCCATATTATCATCATCCATCGTAATGATGTAGTCAAAATGTACAAAATCTTCTTCTGTCACTTGGCGACCGACAAGCCCGTTCGCATTAATCCCGACCTCATTTAGTTTTTGGATGGTCCCGTCATGTGGCGGTTCGCCGACGTGGTAATCACCTGTTCCGGCAGAATCGACGACAACGAAGTCATCAAACCCTTTCTCGCTGACCATATCTTGAAAAATCGCTTCTGCCATGGGTGAACGACAAATATTCCCCAAGCAGACAAATAAAATTTTTACCATGTCATCACCTACTCAATATTCTCGATCCGTTTTGTTGTAAAAAAATCTATATATTCATATTATCTATTTCCTATAAAAAGTGCTAGTAAACAAGTTTTCCTGAGAAAGATTCAACAATTTTACAGAAATGACTTGACAATTGGGGTTATTTTTCTGAAAATTTAGTTGATAGCAAATAATCAAAAAGAGGAGGAATACGATGGATTGGATTAATGATGTGCTTAGTAAAGCAAGTGACGTTGTTTGGGGCGTCCCCTTACTTGTGCTCTTAGTCGGGACAGGTCTTTACTTGACCTTTCGACTAGGCTTCTTGCAATTTCGCAGTTTGGGTTATGCGCTTAAACTGTCCTTCACGAAAAAACATCAGGACAAAGCATCGGACGGAGATATCTCACATTATCAAGCGCTGACGACTGCCATGGCGGCAACGATTGGTACCGGTAATATCGCCGGGGTCGCGACAGCAGTGGTGCTCGGTGGTCCTGGTGCAGTCTTTTGGATGTGGATGACGGCATTAGTCGGTATGGCGACCAAGTATGCAGAGGCATTATTGGCCGTCAAGTATCGAGTGCAAGGTAAAGATGGCACGATGTCCGGCGGTCCGATGTACTATTTGGAAAGAGGGTTAAACGCAAAATGGCTTGGGATCTTGTTTGCGGTTTTCGGTGCCGTTGCGGCGTTCGGAATCGGGAATATGGTTCAGTCCAATTCGGTATCTGACGTTTTAGGCGAAAACTTTAATGTACCTGGTTGGGCAACCGGAGCTGTACTTGCTGTTCTTGCTGGATTGGTCATCATCGGTGGGATCAAGAGTATCGGACGAGTGACGGCATTCTTTGTTCCAATTATGGCCGCGCTCTATTTATTAGGTGGAATTATTATTTTAATCGCGAATTTTGATTTAGTTCCTGCTGCTTTGGGGCTAATTTTCACAGATGCCTTTACGGGTGAAGCTGTAGCCGGCGGTGCCATTGGTGCTGTGATTCGTTACGGGGTCGCACGTGGACTATTCTCAAACGAAGCCGGTTTGGGTTCTGCGCCGATTGCAGCTGCAGCGGCTAAAACAGATTACCCAGCTCGTCAGGCACTTGTTTCCATGACACAGGTTCTGATCGATACCATCATTGTCTGTTCGGTTACAGGAATCACAATCGTGATGGCGGGGTCTGAATTCTTCGCTGGAGGTTACGAAGGAGCAGACTTGACCTCCGTTGCATTCGGACATTTCTTAGGTGACTTTGGAAGTTATATTGTCGCGATCGGCCTTGTGTTCTTTGCATTCTCTACCTTGCTCGGTTGGTCTTATTACGGAGAGAAATGCTTTAACTACTTGACGAATGAACGAGGATTAATGGGTTATCGTGTTGTATTCATTGGTTTAATAATGGTTGGTGCCATTGCAGAACTACAAACCGTGTGGGTATTCGCAGACGTGATGAACGGCTTAATGGCCTTCCCGAACTTAATCGGACTGATTGGTCTTGCCGGAGTAGTCGTTGCTGAAACGAAACGATTTTCATCTGTTGCCAAAGAAGAACGAAGGCGAGCGAAAGCCAGTTAACTAAATTTATTCAATTGAAAAAGCCAGTCTTGGTTTATGATCAAGACTGGCTTTTTTATGGGTTACGCCAACGGAGCGATACATTGCTCATCATTGTTTTTGGGTGAGTTTACATAGGAGTCTACTTCGTGATAGTCCAAATCCAGGTCATCGAGTGACAACAACCAATCACGCATTTCTGTTGCATCTTTTCTTTCATATGTGATCCATTCTTGCTCATAAGCTTTCGGTAAAATGACAGGCATCCGGTGATGAATCGGGGACATGACATCATTCGATTCCTTCGTCAAAATCGTGCAGGTGACATATTCCTTGTCACCATCTCGGTAACGATCCCATAACCCTGCGAACGTAAACAGCTTTTGATCTTCTACGAAAATACGCTGAGGCTTTTTCGCCCCGTCTTCTTTTTTCCACTCATAAAAACTATCGGCGACAATCAAGCACCTTCTTCGTTCCATCAAACGCTTGAAGCTCGGCTTCTCATTTGCCGTTTCCAGTCGCGCATTGATCATTTTGTTCCCGATCGACAAATCTTTTGCCCAGGAAGGAACAAGCCCCCAGCGCATCTTCCCGGCTCGGTTCCTGTGACCATCATTTACAATCGCCAATACACCTTGCGTCGGAGCGATGTTGTAGCTGACATCCCAACTTAGCTCCTCATCCAAATCAAATGCTTCCATGATCTCTTCTGGTGATACCGTTAACGTAAATCGCCCACACAAATGAACCACCTCTTTTTTAATTACTGTTTTTCACTTACCAGCGTCATCGCCTCTTGAATCCGTGTTCTCGTTTCGTCCGATAATTCCTCTAAACTCATATCCTGATATTCCTCAGGCATGATTGGATCACAAACCGTCAAATAAACCTTTTCCTTTGAAATACGGTTTTCGTTTGCTTCCATAATTCTGTAGGTTCCTCTTAGCATGACTGGCTGCACGGGAACACCTGCTTTCTTCGCCAAGGATAAGCTTCCGCTTTTGAACGCTTGCATCTCGTCCTGTTTTGAACGGGTGCCTTCTGGAAAAATCAGCAGACTGTGCCCCTCTTTAAGTAGTTCAATTCCTCGTTTGAATGTTTTCAACGACTGTCGACGATCTTTTCGGTCAAGAAACAAACAATCCATGACTTCCATCCATGTCCTCACGATTGGAACCTGTTTCACTTCAATTTTTGAAATGAACCCAAACGGTTTTCTTAAGAAACCGAGCAAAGCGAAAATGTCGAAGTTTCCTTGGTGATTCGAAACAAACAACACCGGCGTGTCGACTATTTTTTCTTCCCCTTGAACAATAATTTTGCTTCCCGTCGACTTGAATATCTTCCTTCCCGCTTCTTTCGGGACTTGTTGGACAAGCTGCTGGTATTCTTCTGTGCTATATTTTTCTTTATCTAGTTGTTTGACTTTCTTCAGGCTGGCTGCCGATCGAAAGACGACAAACAGACTGACGATCAGCGTACGAATGGTGCTCATATCTCCTCATCCTTCTTTTTCTCCCGTTGTCTATTTCTATTGTACAAAAATATTCCTGATAAAGCAGTCGATTTGTCTGGATTTTGTGGGGTTGACTGTCGGAGTTTGCAGATTGACTGCTGAAGGTTGTGTGGTGACTGCTGATGTTTTCGCGATCACTGCTGAAGTTGGCGCGATGACTACTGAAGTCTGCGCGGGGACTACTGATGTTCGTCGATGATTGCTGAAATTTCCCCCTACAGCTGCTGAAATTCCCCTCGTTTCAGTTATACACTTTTCTATCCTATGGTAGAATAACTTTTAGAACAAACAAAGTGAGGGATTTTGACATGTACCGAAATGTAATCGATAAGGCGGAAGTTGTCATTTTTGATTTAGACGGAACATTGTATGAAGGAAAAGGACATTTCAAATTACATACGGAAAATTTGAAATCCCGGGTTGATGAGGATAAGCGAGATGCGTTTCAGAAGTTATATGATGCATATGAAAACGAAAACTCTCCTCTTCAAATCGGGAAAATTTACGATGGGAAACGGGATTTGATTTGGAGCTGGGATCCATTTCTTGAAGAATTGACTGAGGCGCGGAATTGGGATGACGAAATCGTCGAGGTGAGCGATGTACAAAAACATCTCCAAGCGAGCGATTTTGATTTCAATAACTGGGTACCAATCGGGGACGGCTGGTGGCCTCCTTATGCCGTCGCGCGACATTTCGGTGTGGAAATCGATGAGATTCAGGAATCGTACAATCAGACAAAGGTCCAGATGGCTGAGCTTGATGGGTTTTTAAATCACACTCCAGGGTTAAAAGAGTATTTAGAGGAGCTCACCAAACACAAAACCTTGATTGTTTGCACGAACAGCGACTTGGAAGATGCCAAACGATTGCTGAACTTTCTGGAGCTCGAACAATATTTCGATGACATGATTGCTTCAGCGATGAAACCGGTCAATACAAAAAAACATTTCAACCAAGTCATGGAAAAATACAACGTCTCCGGTGAAAAAATCGTTTCTGTCGGTGATAACTTCATGAATGAAATCGCACCTGCACTCCAACTAGGCATGAATACGGTTTGGATTACAGGCGTCAAGGAAGCACCCGTCAACGATGATCGGTTGACGATGGTTGAAACACTTGCTGTATTTGAATAATTTTTGGTGAAGAAAGTCGATGTGCGCATCGGCTTTCTTTTTATTTTGGTAACCATCCGGCAGAAAGTTTAACCAAAATTATTACACTAGGTTACATGATGTAATTCATTTGTTATCTACTTTTAACAAAAATCTGATTAAAAAATGTTAAACTAACGGAGTATATAGGAAAAACACGTATAAATAGCTTGATTTGATGAAGGATGAAAATTCATGTCTCATGAAACAGAGTAATGAGATCAACAATCGGTGCAAGGGATCATATATAGTCGTTAGGGGCGCAAATTTCCCAGACGCGGACCATATTTTTCCGGCAAGGGCACATATATCCCCGATTTGGGAACATATTTCGCCGGTAAGGGTGCATATTTTCCGGTTAAGGGACCATAAATCAAGGAAATGGGTGTATATTTTCCCCAAAAGGGAACATATTTCACCGATAAGGCTTCATATTCCCCAGATACGGGCCCATTTTTTTACCGCGGAGGTGCGTATTTCGCACATATGAACATATTTCGAAGGGAAGGGTGCATATTTCCCACACGACCTATCAGTCAAACAAGCATCAATTCGACTTATTTTTAGGAATAAGCTTAAATACGTGGAAATTTGTAAATCCTATATAAAAGGATTTCACTATTTACAACAAGATTAGTCGAGTTTTTACAAGAGTAGATATTAGTTGACAGAAAAAGGTTCATGTCAAACAATTAAATTGAGTGAAACTGTTTTATCAAACAGAAAATGAAAAACAATCGTCAGAGATGGAGGCAGCTTAATGTTTTCGAATACAGCAATTGGAATTGATTTAGGTACTGCAAACCTGTTGATATATACAAAAAATAAAGGTGTCGTTTTTAACGAGCCTTCTGTAGTGGCGGTGGATACACATACAGGAAAAGTGTTGGCAGTCGGTAATGAAGCAAAAGAAATGATTGGAAAAACGCCTCATAATATACAATCCATCCGTCCATTAAAAGACGGTGTCATTGCAGATTATGAAATTACTTCTCAAATGCTTAGTGAAATGCTTAAGAAAGTCAGCAAAAAATTAGGTACTTCGCTAAGAAAGCCGAATGTCGTGGTGTGTGCACCGACAGGCTCAACTTCGGTTGAACGTCGTGCCATCGATAATGCCATTCGTGAATACGGTGCAAAACAAGTTCATATTATCGAAGAGCCAGTAGCCGCAGCGATTGGTGCTGGACTACCTGTTGAGGAGCCGGTGTCTAACATGGTCGTTGACATTGGTGGAGGTACGAGTGAAGTTGCGATCATCTCCTTTGGTGGGGTCGTTTCTGCCAAATCAATCCGCACAGGCGGTGACCACATGGATGCGGCAATCATTCAGCATGTGCGCAAAAAATACAACGTACTCATTGGTGAACGTACGGCAGAAAACGTAAAGATGGAAATCGGTTATGCGCTAGTCGATCACTCTCCACTCACCATGGAAGTACGCGGCCGAGATTTGGTCACAGGCTTACCGAAAACAGTCGAACTGAATTCCCATGAAATCCAAGATGCACTTCGCGAATCTCTGGAGTCCATTTTGGAAGCCATTCGTGACACACTTGAAAATTGTCCACCTGAATTGAGTGGTGACATTGTCGATCACGGAATCATGTTGACCGGCGGTGGCGCATTGCTTAAAGGTATGCAAGATTGGTTATCCAATGAAATCGACGTGCCGGTTCATATCGCTGAAAATCCGATTGAGTGTGTGGCAGTCGGGACAGGAAAATCATTAAATATCATCCACAAACTTCAAAAAGCAGCCAAATAAAAAGCAGATTCTCTTTAACACATTAAAGCACGTGATCTTTCGGTGACGTGCTTTTTGGCATATTCAATTTTCACGATAAAAAAGTAGCCATTGCCTGATGAAAGGCTTTGGCTACTTTCTGTTTTATTAAACAGCTTTCTTTTCTTTTTTACGATGCCGTCGAATATTTTTCAGATTTAAATTGACGAGCAATACACCGAGTACAACGAGAATTCCACCGAATATTTGTGCTGGAACCAGCCGTTCACCCAGAAAAGTAACGGCTAAAATCGTCGTAAACACCGGCAGGAAATTCAAAAAGATACTCGCCAACGATGGCCCCAAATCAGAAACCCCTTTATTCCATAAAATAAGTGCAATCACTGACGGGAAAATTCCGAGATATAGCAAACCCGCCATACTCCCGGCATCCGTAAATTCGACATTGAAGCCATAAATCGCCCAGTCGGCAATCGCAAATGGCAACAGGATCAAACAACCCATGCCGAGCATGACCACTACGCCACCATAAACAGGAAACTTATGGTTGTGCTGCTTGACGAACATACTGTAAACCGCCCAAATGAAAACGGCGACAAACATATATAAATCCCCGATATTTATATCCAGTGAAAGAAGCACTTCCAAAGAACCATTGGCCAAGACCCAAATTGCACCAATAAATGAGATTCCTGCACCAATTAGTTGCTTCTTCGTCAGTCGTTCTTTCAGAAAAATATACCCTAAAAAAATTGAAAACACTGGTGTGGTCGCTTCCACAATTCCAGCATTGGTTGAGGATGTATAATTTAAAGATAAGTAAACGAAAAAGTTAAAGAATGAAATACCGGTTACCGCAAACGCAAATAAGTACTTCCAATTCTCTTTCCATATGTCCATGTGATGCTTAAACTGTCTGAAACCGATCGGTAAAATAACGAGAAACGCAATGACACAGCGCAGAAATGCGACAGACATCGGTGACATATGGCTGACTGCTTTACCGACTACCAAATTACTGGCGTAGATCGTGACAGCAATCAGAACGAAAATATAGGATTTTGCCATTCAACCACCACCTAAAGACTATCATACTCGTTTTGAAAATAAGTTCAATGGTGGATTAGCTTACGTGCTCAGTCATTTGAGCAGTGATCTGACTTTTGATGAATGGTCTTGCTAGAGCATGAGATTTTGCGAGCTATCGGTGGGATAAATGGTCCGTTGGTAAGGTATTATGTGCCCGAACGGAAATGATATAGGATCCCCGTGAGGATATATGCGACCTTGAGGGAATATATGCGACCTTCGTGCGACTTTATGCGACCTTCGCACAAACTTATGTTACCTAATCTGGAATATATGCGACCCTCGCGCGATTTTATGTGACCTAGACCAATATATATGCGACCTACAACGTGTTTTATGTAACCTTCCCGAGAATTTATGCGACTATCGTGCAGATTTATGTGACTTAGATCAGTATATATGCGACCTAATCTGGAATATATGTGACCACCGAGCAAATTTAAGTGACCTAAATCAGTATATATGCGACCACCGACGAAAATATGCGACCACCACGGAAATATATGCCCCCCAAACCAATACATATCCGCCCACC
>CALGNY010000016.1 GCA_937958375.1 uncultured Bacillaceae bacterium | reverse complement strand
GACGCCGCCTTCGGAAAGCATATTCGGAATGACGAAGTAGTTGACACTGAAAGCGAGCACAAAGGCCCCGACCACCACAAACCCGATATCCCGTATTTGTCGAAAAATCCACTCGTTGGACATTCCATTCCCTCCTTTTCTTAAAATGACTTGCTTAATCATTATAGTATAGTCAGGTTGGAAAACAAACAGACGGGGGTTGCGCGTGACCGTTCAGCCATTCCGTGTAAAAACGACCCATTATGACTATTGAATCGCGAAAAATCATGGTACAATTTTATTGGTACATATGAAAACGATTTAAAAGAGGCGATTGTATTGAAACGAATGTTATTGAAAGGTGGCCAGGTGGTTGGGCGTGAGGAAGTGTTTTCACCTGGTTACGTGGTCATTAATGATGGAAAAATTGAAGACGTCGGCAAGCTGGAGAATGCGCCAACGCTTGAAGATGCGCAAACGATCGAGCTAACAGATGATCAAGTCGTTATGCCGGGTTTCATCGATATCCATATCCATGGAGCAAATGGATATGATGTCATGGACGGTACTCCGGAAGCTTTGAAGGAGATGGCGGCGGTTTTACCGGAAGAGGGAACGACGAGCTTCTTGGCGACGACGATTACTGAAAACAAGGAGTCGACGGACAAAGCACTCAAAAACGTGGCGAATGTTACCCAAACAACGTATGAAGGTGCGGAGATTTTGGGTATCCATTTGGAAGGTCCGTTCATCAATGCCAAGCGGGCTGGTGCGCAACCGGAGAAGCATATTTTATCTCCCGATTTGGATCAGTTTGATGTGTGGCAGCAATCGGCCAATCAACTGATAAAAGTCGTGACCCTCGCACCGGAAATGGAAAATGGCCAAGCGTTGGTCAAGCATTTGGCGGACCAAGGTGTCATCGCTTCGATTGGCCATTCGGATGCAAGTTATACGGATGTGGTAGAGGCTGAGGAAAACGGACTGCTTCATGCTACACACTTGTTCAATGGGATGCGCGGGATTCACCACCGGGAGCCGGGTGTTGCCGGGTCGGTCTTTTTAAGTGACCGGATCAAAGCGGAAGTGATCTTTGACCAGATTCACGTCGAACCGAAGATGGTCCAGCTCGCTTATCAGAATTTAGGTGTGGATCGATTGATGTTAATCACCGACTCGATGCGGGGTAAATGTTTAACGAATGGTGTCTATGATTTAGGGGGCCAGGAAGTGACGCTTGAAGATGGCGAGGCGCGATTGGCGGATGGAACGCTTGCCGGCAGTGTGCTGAAGATGAATGATGCGGTCAAACATGCTTCACAACTCGAGCCAACGACGCTACTCGACCTAGCTAAGTTTTCATCCGGAAACGTCGCTCAGTCGCTTGGTGTCGACGATCACAAGGCATCCATCCAAGAAGGCTATGACGCGGATGTCGTCGTGTTATCCGATGATTTTGAAGTCGACATGACGTTTTGCAATGGTCAAATGGTTTTTGAAAAATAACTGAGGAGGGTTCACGTATGAAAATCATTGTCGAAAAAAATTATGAAGATGTGAGCCGTCGGGGCGCAGAGATTTTTATTGAACAAATCCAATCGAAAAATCCGGTGAATCTCGGCCTGGCGACAGGCGGTACACCCGTTGGACTGTATAAGCGATTGATCGAATGGGCGAAGGAAGAAAACGTTGACCTTTCACACGTGACGACGTTCAATTTGGATGAATATATCGGTCTATCCAAAGATGACCCGAATAGTTACTACTATTTCATGAAAGAAAACTTGTTTGATGCACTAAATTTGAAGGAAGACCAGACATTTTTGCCGGACGGACAGGCGACAGACATCGAAGAAGAGTGCCGTGCTTATGAACAATTGATCTCCGATAAAGGCGGGATTGATTTGCAATTGCTTGGCGTAGGTGTCAATGGTCACATTGCTTTCAATGAACCGGGCACTGATTTTTCCGGAAAAACACAGAAAGTCAAACTGGAAGAGTCAACGCGCGAGGCGAACTCGAGATTCTTTGATTCCATGGATGACGTACCGACACATGCGATCACCATGGGGATCTCAACGATTCTGGAAGCGAAAGAAATTTTATTGATTGCAAACGGTAAGAATAAAAGTGAAGCGATTTACCAGTTGGTCGAAGGGAAACAAAGTGAGGATTGGCCGATTACCGCACTGCAATCGCATGATAACGTGACGGTGATCGTCGATGAAGAAGCGGCTGAATTACTGGATGAAAAATATAAAAAATAGAATGGTCGAGGGTTTAGCAAAAAGCTAAGCCCTTTTTACATTCTAAAGCGGCTGAGTCGCTGAATAGAATAGACTGAAAAGTAAAAAGATAATGCTTTTTCATATGACTTCATTTAAAATGAGTGTAAGAAAAGGTTTGAGGGGGTCTTATGCAATGCAACGACCTGATTTGGATTGGCGTTTTAAGGTCGCCAACCGGGAAGCCTTGATCGGTTGTGCGCTTGCGCTGTTTAATTTCATCTGGTGGTTCGGTTTTGCTTACGGCTTGGGTTCGAAACCGCCTGAGGAGTATACATATATTTTCGGGTTCCCTGCGTGGTTCTTCTGGAGCTGTATCGTCGGTGTGTTTGTGATGATTTTCTTAGTCATTATTGTGGTGAAGTTCGTGTTGAAAGACGTTCCCTTCGATGATGAGGAAGAGGAGGTCGATCAATCATGAACTGGGCTGTTTTGACGCCGTTATTGGCCTTGTTGGTCAGTATCTTTTTGATCGGCATCTGGTCGAGCCGGCGGATGAGTGATTCGGAATCGTTTTTAAGTGATTATTACCTTGGGAATCGCCAGCTGGGAGGCTTGGTCTTAGCGATGACGATGACCGCGACCTATGGAAGTTCATCTAGTTTTCTCGGCGGGCCTGGTGCGGCATATGATATCGGATTGGGCTGGGTGCTGCTGGCCATGTCCCAAGTCGTGACCGGTTATTTTGTCTTGCTCGTGTTGGGGAAAAAATTTGCGATTGTGACGCGAAAGCTGAAATCGGTTACGTTAATTGATTTTTTGAAAGAACGTTATCAGAGCACGGCGGTTGTGTTGATTGCTGCCTTCAGTGTGATGATTTTCTTGTTTTCTGCGATGGCTGCTCAATGGATTGGCGGAGCCCATTTGATTCAATCGCTCACCGATTTAAGCTATACGGGTGCCTTATTCATTTTCGCGTTAGCGGTCTTAATTTATGTCGTCATTGGTGGCTTCCGCGCAGTTGCGGTCACCGATGCGATGCAAGGGATCATTATGTTTGTCGGAACGTTGATTTTGCTCGTCGCCGTCATTATCGCTGGTGGTGGCGTGCAAAATATTTTCAGTGACCTGGTTTCTGAAAATCCGAACTTAGTCACACCATACGGAAATGATGGGAACTTATCGGCAGCTTATGTGTCTTCCTTTTGGATTTTGGTCGGTGTCGGTGTCATCGGGCTTCCGCAAGTGGCCGTCCGGGCGATGTCGTATAAAAACTCTCGTTCCATGCACCGGGCGCTCATTATCGGGACGATTGTCGTCGGGGTGATTATGCTCAACATGCATTTGATCGGTGTATTTGCCCGTCCGGTTTTGCCTGGAATTGAGGTCGCGGATCAAGTCATTCCACTGGTTGCGTTGGAAACATTACCTCCGTGGGTCGCCGGGATTGTGTTGGCGGCACCGATGGCCGCAATCATGTCGACGGTTGATTCGCTGTTGCTGTTGGTCAGCTCCGCAGTCGTCAAGGATGTTTATATTAATTACATCAAGCCAGATGCAACGTATAAACACGTGAAAAAGGTCAGTATCGGATTTACCGCGATCATCGGAATTATCGTTTTCATCATGGCGGTCGAACCACCTGAATTGCTGATCTATCTGAATTTATTTGCGTTCGGTGGACTTGAATCGGCGTTTATTTGGCCGATTGTGTTCGGACTGTATTGGCGTTATGCGAATAAGCACGGTGCGATTGCTTCGATGGTTGTCGGGATTGGATCGTATATCCTTTTACACTTCTACAATACAGCTAACGGTGAACTGTTCGGCGTGCATACGGTCACATTGCCGGTGCTCTTTTCACTCATTACGTTTGTTGTTGTCAGCTTGATGTTTAA
>CALGNY010000015.1 GCA_937958375.1 uncultured Bacillaceae bacterium | reverse complement strand
CTACTGTTTATTATTCGGTTTCGCTAACGTAATCACCACGTCGTTGGATTCGACTTTCGGCTCCCGATTCGGTGTGAAAAATTCCAACTCGCCACTTTTTCTGATGACAACCAATGGAACGGATTCTTGATCCAGGTCTTCCTGGTACTGTTCATACGTATATTCTTCGGTGATTGTTGTCCGTTTGAACACAAAGCCTAAATTGATTTTATCATTCAAAACGGTCCATTTGGCTTGTTCGGAAAACAAGATGTTTCCACTGATATGATTGCTGACATCATCCAGCCGATCTCCATTCTCCATTTGTAATGGAAGTTGGTATAGGAACTCTCGGCCGAACTCTGGTTTGAACGTCGAGCTGATCAGCGTATTGTATGAATCAAATTCTGTCAGGCTGATCATATATTCATACGGGGTCATATCCAATTGATAATCCGTTTGCTCCGATAAAATTTCACCATGTTTATTCGGGACGTCCAAGCGTCTTGCGTGTGACAGCCGACTCCAAGAAGAATCGATCACCATCACCGGAAAATCGTAATCCGAAAGCACTTTTGCAAAATTGGCGCTGAACTTACTCGACCCGATCAGTAAGACACCTTGCTTGCTCTCCGTTGACAGACCCAATTTCTTGGAAAGCCAACCGATGGAGAAACCGTGTGCCAACACCGTGGCGAATACGAGTCCGAATGTCAGAGACGTCAACATCTCCGCTTCTTCATACCCGGCATTATACAAAACACCCGCAAAGTAACCAGAGACCGTTAATGCGACAATCCCCCGCGGTGCAATCCATCCGACCAACACTTTGACTTTGAACGGTAAGTCGGTTCCGATGGTCGATAAAAAGATCGTCAATGGGCGTACGACAAACAACATCAACAGGACAAACGAAATGATTGGCCAATCAAACATCGAAATCAACGTTTCCCTCGACAAGGATGCCGTCAACATGATGAAAATTGCCGAAATCAATAGAATCGAAATATTTTCTTTGAAATGACGCAAATCACCAATCGAAGAGATTCGCATATTCGCAAGGGTCATCCCCATTACGGTCACCGCAAGCAAACCTGTTTCATGCATGATCAGGTCGCTTACCGTAAAAGCCGTCACGACACTTGATAATACGAAAGGTGACTTCAGGTATTCGGGAACGAGACCATTTTCAAATAGACGGCCAGTACCCCAGCCAAAGCCAACACCGATCAGGACAGCTAATGCCGCACCACCGAGGAAAAACAGGACCGAACCGAATGTCACTTCATCAATAGTCATAAACTGAATGAATTCAAATGCAAATACAGCGAGAAGTGCACCAAACGGATCGACGATAATTCCTTCCCATTTCAGAATCGCCGCAGGCCTTGGTTTCAATTTGGCCTGCCTCAACAATGGCAGTATAACGGTCGGACCGGTAACGATAAGAATCGCGCCAATTACAAATGAAACCGCAAGCGGCAACCCCGCTACATAATGGGCAGCCAACGATCCAAAGATCCATGCTAGGAAGGCACCGACCGTAACAATTCGATAAATCGGCTTTCCGATTCCACGAATTTCACGAAAATCAAGACTCAAGCTACCTTCAAATAAAATGATTCCGACAGCGATGGAAATGAGTGGACTATAAAGAACAGATAAATCCTCTTCCGGATTCATCCATCCGAAAATAGGTCCGACCAGCAAACCAACGATCGACATGACGACAATCGCCGGTAATCTAAAACGCCATGCGATCCACTGGGAGCTCACACCCAAAAATAAAATTAACATGAGTTCGAATAACAAGCTGTCCATCGTTTCACTCCTTAACCACATGGCGGATTGTATGCTTAGTTCTTTCGTGGTTGTGGTATAAATCTTATAGTAGTATATAATTCTTTTATATACGGAAGCAATTATATAGTGCCTGAGGGGGGCAGTCAATGGTTGAAATTGTTGCGGTTATTTTATTGATTCTGATCTTGTTGATCCTTGTGTTTCCCGGTCTTTTCATGATTTATGCCTTTTTTGTCGACCGAAACCAAAAACGACACTCCGTACTACGGAATTACCCAGTTGTCGGCCGGATCCGATATATATTTGAAAAGATCGGTCCAGAGCTTCGGCAATATTTTTTCAGGGACGACACGGAGGGTAAACCATTCTCCAGAAAAGACTACCGAGACATCATCATTCCTTCTAAATATGGAAATCGCTTGATCGGGTATGGATCCATGCGTGATTTTGAAGAACCCGGTTACTACGTGAAAAACTCGATGTTTCCGAAGCAACTCGAGGAATTGGCTTTAGGTGAAAGCCCGCAAGTCAGTTCATTTGTTTACCAAATCGAAAAGGAGTCACTGCTCGGCCGAAAAGAACACCGGGAAGAAAAATTGATGAATCCTTTTCTGCTACAAGAAGAATACGAAGTCGTCATCGGCGAAGACACACCGAACCCTTTTCATGTAAAAGGGCATATCGGCATGTCTGCCATGAGTTTTGGTGCGTTAGGTGAGCGAGCCATCACCGCTTTATCCATCGGGCTCGGTCGGGCACAGGGTACATGGATGAATACCGGTGAAGGCGGACTTTCTGATTATCATCTAAAAGGCGATGTCGATCTTATCATGCAAATCGGCCCAGGATTATTTGGCGTCCGGACGAAAGCTGGCGAATTATCTTGGGAAGAATTAAAGAAAAAAGCAGAGATTGACCAAGTGAAAGCCTTCGAATTGAAACTTGCCCAAGGTGCTAAGCTACGTGGCGGACACGTAGAAGGCGATAAAGTAACGCCTGAAGTCGCACGAATCCGAAACGTAGAGCCTTATCAAACAATCAATAGTCCAAATCGCTTCAACGAGTTTGATGATATTTATAGTTTGCTAGACTTTATCACAGATATAAAAGAAGCTACCGGTTTGCCGGTCGGTATGAAAATTGTGGTCGGACAGGAAAGCTATGTTCATGATTTGGCAAAAGCCATCAAAGAGACTGGCAAACACCCAGATTTCATCACCGTTGACGGGGGTGAAGGCGGTACAGGTGCCAGCTATCAAGAGCTTGCCGACAGTGTCGGTTTACCGATCAAATCAGCCTTACCGATTTTGCATCAAGCATTGGTGAAAGAAGGTGTGCGTGATCGTGTGAAAATCATCGCATCCGGCAAGCTGATTACACCGGATAAAATCGCGGTTGCATTATCACTTGGGGCAGACCTCGTTCAAGTCGCGCGTGCCTTCATGGTGACCGTCGGCTGTATCATGGCTCAAGTTTGCCATACGAATGAATGTCCTGTTGGCGTTGCGACCACAGATCCGAAGCTTCAGCGCGCTTTGGATATTGATGAAAAATCGTTCCGCGTGACGAACTTTGTCATCTCCATGCGAGAAGGCTTATTCAACTTGGCAGCTGCCGCCGGTTTGGAATCACCGTCTCAATTCCGTGATGAGCATGTTTCCTATAAAGACCGATACGACGTCATCTATGATAACCACTTAATGACCCATCAGCCTTAGTATGTATCATACACATTACTTTAATCGTTGTTTTTTCGGACCATTTTCTAATATGATGGAAACGATATGGTTCATTAAGAAAGGAGTTTTTTCATGCGTTGTCCTGCTTGCGGTGCGACCGTCGAGGAAGGAAACCGATTTTGTATGAATTGCGGACAAGAAATCGGCACTGCCTCTGAAACTATCGTCGTTGAGGAAAGAGAAGACGAATTACCGAGTGAAAATATTTACGGGGTTTTTAAAAAGGTGGTTGCCAAACCATCTCAAAGCAGCCATCTATCCCCCAACCATTTTGTTTTTGGGTTGCTTTCCATCGCAATTTACAGTTTGATTGTTGCCATCTATATTTATTACTCCATGAACAGTCTTTCATCAAATCTGCAAAAATCCTTCGATGATTTAGGATTAGGCGGTGTGCTTGGTGAAAGTGTTGAAGTCAGTATTTTTGATTACTTGATACTGCCGTTCTTAGGATTCTTTGCTTTGCAGATCATTATGATCCTACTGATTTTTATCGTTTCGAGAATTACAGGGGAAATGAAAGATTTGAGGACACTGACTGCGCAATACGGCGGTTACCTGTTCCCATTCTCATTCATTTTTATCCTAGGAATTATTTTTGCTGTTCTCAATTTCACATGGCTTGCAGCAGTTACCTTCATCATAGCGACCGTGGGTGTGATCTTCATGATGCCTGCCTTGCTGACACGACATGGAATCGAAAATAAAGGTGGCGGGACGGACCGGGTTTATTTACTGTTGATCGTATACTTTATCGGTGCTCTGCTATTGACCTTTGTCACCCGTTCCTACATCGAGGCAATGATTTCAAGTTTCATGGGAAGTTTTATGAATCTATTTTAATAGGTGTTGGAAAAGAAATGAGGTTGGGACAATACTATTTTTACTCAGTAAAAGTCGAACA
>CALGNY010000014.1 GCA_937958375.1 uncultured Bacillaceae bacterium | reverse complement strand
GTTTGAAGATTTAACATCGAAGAATTGACAGTCAACATCAAAGCTTGGACAGTCAACATTGGAAACCAATTAATTAAACGGTCAAACTTCAAAAGTTCACCAATGCATAAAAACAAATAAAATGACCCCCGATCAACGAGAGTCATCATTCTACCTATGTTATTCGTATTTTTTAAATAATAAGCAAGCGTTATGTCCACCGAAACCAAGTGAATTGGACATGGCCACGCGGATTTCTTTTTCTCTTGCTTCATTCGGTACATAATCCAAGTCACAGTTTTCATCCGGGGTTTCGTAATTGACAGTCGGTGGCATGAGATTATGTTTGATGGCTAACACTGTCGCTATGGCTTCCAGACCACCCGCAGCACCCAATAGATGTCCTGTCATGGATTTCGTTGAGCTCATCGCCAAGTTATAGGCATGATCACCGAATACACTTTTCACTGCTGTCGTTTCATACATATCATTATATTCGGTGCTCGTGCCATGCGCATTAATGTAGTCTACGGAAGTGACGTCAACCCCTGCATCATTGACAGCTTGCTGCATCGCTCTTGCTGCTCCTTCTCCTTCTGGGGCGGGTGCTGTAACGTGGTAAGCATCTGCGGTTGCGCCATAGCCACTCAATTCTGCATATATTTTCGCACCGCGTTTTTGTGCGTTTTCGAGTGATTCTAAAATTAAGATCCCTGCACCTTCACCCATTACGAACCCATCACGGTTTTTGTCGAACGGACGGCTTGCTTTTTTCGGGTCTTCATTTCGTGAAAGTGCACCTGCTTGAGTAAAACCAGCAAAAGACATATTCGTCATCGGTGCTTCTGAACCACCAGCGATCATCACATCTGCATCGCCACGTTGGATGACTTTAAATGCGTCTCCAATCGAGTTTGTCCCAGAAGCACACGCTGTTACGGAACATGAGTTGATCCCCTTTGCACCAAATTGAATGGATACTTGGCCGGCAGCCATGTCTGGGATCATCATCGGCACAAAAAATGGGCTGATGCGGCGGTGTCCTTTTTCCAAGAACTTTTCATACTGGGATTCATACGTCATCATCCCGCCAATTCCAGAGCCAATCCACACCCCAGTCCGCTCAGCATTGGAATCATCAATCGTTAATGCTGCATCATCGATCGCTTGTTTTGCTGCTGCCACAGCAAATTGAGTGAACCGATCCATTTTCCGAGCTGCTTTTTTATCAATATATTGTGATGAATCAAAATCTTTTACTTCTGCTGCAATTTTCGTCGGGAAGGCTTCTAAATCCACGTGTGTGGCCATATCGATTCCGACAAAACCGGAAGTTAAATTCTGCCACATTGTCGGTACCTCGTTCCCGACTGGTGAAATTACGCCTAACCCTGTAACCACCACTCGTCTATTCGTCATTAGTGATTCTCCCTTCTAAACATAACTCGATTGTAAAAAGGTTACTACCGATTATTTGCCCCATCTCATTGCTACAGCGCCCCATGTCAGTCCTCCACCGAAGCCAACCAACACGATCAGGTCGTCATCTTTTATTTTACCTGACTTCAAATCTTCCGACAAAGCAATCGGTATGGAAGCTGCAGATGTATTTCCGTATTTGTGAACGGACTTCGACATTTTTTCCTCTGGGATTTCGAGTTTTTCCCTTGCAGATTCCATGATCCGGATATTCGCCTGATGGGGAATCAAGTAATCCACATCGTCTTTATTAAGTCCTATTTTCTCAACGACATTCAATGCGGATTCCCCCATCTGACGGACAGCGAATTTAAACACTTCGCGCCCATTCATATATAGATGGTTCTCTTCCGTCTGATATAGGTGTGGGATGCCTCTCCCATCAGCACCAAGTTCAAACGACAAGATGCCACGGTCCTCTGACACTGAGCTCATCACCGCTGCACCAGCACCGTCACCGAAAAGCACACACGTATTGCGATCTTCCCAGTCGACAATCTTGGAAAGTTTCTCAACGCCAACCACCAAAACATTTTTATACGTACCTGTATCAATGAATTGCTTGGCGGTAACCAACCCATAAATGAACCCTGAACATGCAGCGCTCAGATCCATGGCAGCCGCATTGAAAGCTCCAAGCCTTGCTTGAATTTGGGTCGCCACAGAAGGAAAACCCATATCTCCGGTTACGGTACCAATGAGGATCATATCCAATTCTTCCGGCTGGATGCCCGCATCTTCCATCGCATTTTTTGCAGCTTCATAGGCTAAGTCGGATGTATTCATATCGTCTGAAGCGATGCGTCGCTCCTCAATCCCCGTACGTGTACGAATCCATTCATCTGATGTATCAACCATTTTCTCTAAGTCGTAGTTGGTGAGCACACGTTCTGGTACATAGTGCCCCGTACCAATAATTCCTGCATTCATGATGGAGTCCACTCCTCGCTATATTTTCGGTTATTATCTTATTCTATGACCTGGTATTAATTTTAGCAGAAAAAAAAGCCTGTTGGAAGGCTCTTTTGATAATCTATTACGATTTTATGCAAAATCGATGGGATTTAATCGAACGATTTCCAGTCCGATTGGATCACTACCGATTGATTCGCTCCCCTGTCTCAAGGTAACTTTCAATTTGTTGATCCAACCATTCACGGACAGACGGAGGTACATGATCACCATAATTTCCCAAGTGAATATGTGGGCTCATGAACCCTAAATTCATAATTCCAGAGGCGAATGTTTCATCGTCTACCATTTGTGCAATTTGAGGGTAAATTTCTTCGGTTTCAATGACGGTGCTGGTAATCACATGGTTCTGTGCAAGCTTATATTGGTCATTGATATAACCGATCACAGAGATATCGTCTTCCTTTGCTTGATGGATGATGGGTGTATTGAACCCTTCGCCAGCCGGAAAAATGACATCAATCCCGGTCTCAACCATTTCGTTATACACTTTGATTGCCTGCTGTTGATCATAACCACTCTT
>CALGNY010000013.1 GCA_937958375.1 uncultured Bacillaceae bacterium | reverse complement strand
CAAACTTAGCTCGGGCAACAAATACGCTTAAATAACCCCAATCTGTTCACATCATAAAAATAAAATCACTTCAGATTCTCAGGGTTCAAGCCTTCTAATTCCGGAATAACGAAACGGCCATCTTTTCGGACGAGCACGCCATCAAAATACATTTCGCCGCCTCCGTACTCTTCACGTTGAATATTGACCATATCCCAGTGAATGGCGGAGTTATTGCCGTTATAAGCATCATCGTACGCTTGTCCCGGTGTAAAGTGAAAGCTTCCATCAATTTTTTCATCAAATAAAATGTCTTTCATCGGATGTTGGATGTATGGGTTGATACCGATTGCGAATTCACCAATATAGCGAGCGCCTTCATCCGTATCCAGAATATCATTGATCCGCTCGGTATCGTTTGCTTTGGCATCGACGATTTTTCCGTTTTCAAACGTGAGCTCGACATTTTCAAATGTAAATCCTTGAAAGGGTGAAGGGGTGTTATAGGTTAATTTTCCGTTGACGGAGTCTTTGACCGGAGCCGTATAGACTTCACCGTCAGGAATGTTCATTTCACCTGCACATTTGATTTTCGGAATATCTTTGATCGAAAACGTCAAGTCGGTACCTGGCCCTTTGATCTGTACCTGGTCCGTTTGATTCATTTTTTCGACTAATGCATCCATTGCTTTACTCATTTTGTTATAATCGAGTGTACATACATCAAAGTAAAAGTCTTCAAATGCCTCAGTACTCATTTCGGCCAATTGTGCCATGGACTCGTTCGGATAGCGCAAGACACACCACTTCGTTTTAGGGACACGAATCTTGCGGTGCACATTGCCGACGGTTTCTCCATATAATTTATTTTTTTCAGCAGGAACATCAGATAACTCATTAATGTTGTCGCCGGAACGGATAGCGATATAAGCATCCATATCTTTCATGACCATGGATTCATATGTTTCCCAAGCTTCAAGCTGGGTTTTGTTGGCACCGCGTAACAAAGACCGATGTACTTTCGGATCTTTCAAGTTAACGAATGGGTGGCCACCTGCTTGATAAGCTTCATCGATTATGGCCGAGACAAGTTCTTGTTGCAGTCCCGTGTTTTCGATGAGAAGCTTCTCACCTGGTTGTAGGTTGACAGAGTATTGGATCAATAATTCGGCTAGTCGTTTGATGCGAGGGTCTTTCATACACGTTTCCTCCTTGAATGATTCTATGAAATAGTTTAATTTTAGCATAAATATTGAAATCAATGGGAAAATTGAGTTTGATTGTTTATACTAAGGGGTACAGTTACTATAGAATTAAAGGAGAAAGGTGTGTTTGTAGTGAATTTGCTACATATTTCAGCATTAATTGCAGCCGTAGCTTTTTTAGTACTCGTCATATTCTTGGCAAAAACATTAATGTCTGTATCAAAAACACTGGATAACGTATCGACAACACTCGAAAGCGTTGAAAACCAAATGCAAGGCATCAGTAAGGAAACAACATTGTTATTACAGAAAACGAATTATTTGGCAGATGACATTTCGGATAAAACTGCGAAAACAACGGTTTTATTTGATGGAATCAAGGGGATTGGTACAACCGTAAATGACTTTAACCATTCCCTGCAGCAGCTATCTAAGGAAGTACAACAGCAAGCGGGTGAACAAGCCCCGCAAGCCTCACAGGCAATGAAGTGGGGAGAAGCCGCGATTCACCTTTGGAAAACGTACAAAGGAAAAAATAAATAAGGAGGAATACTTCATGGGAAACGAAAAGCAAAACAATCAAAATGAAGGAATCAACAGCAAAGACTTTTTGATCGGTACATTGATCGGAGGCATTGTAGGTGCATCCGTTGCATTACTGTATGCTCCTAAAGCAGGTAAAGATCTCAGACAGGATCTGAACACAGGTGCTGGACAAGTCAGAGAACGTGCATCGGAGTGGAAAAATACAGCGTATGATAAAGGAAATGAGCTTTATCAGCGTGCACAAGAATCCGGCAAAAACCTCGGTGAAAAAATTAAGCAGAAAAAAGATGATATTCAAGACCGTGTAGAATATCTACGTAGCGAGAATAAAAAAGAAGGCGAAGCTATCGCTGAAGATGTTGCCGAAGCCATTGAAGAAGCGGCAGATGAGATGGAACGGCAAGAAGCGGATATGAATTATCAAAACTCACAAAAATAAAAATAAGCTTGATGATCGGCCACTCCAAAAAGTTGGGGTGGCTTTTTGGTGAGAAAGCAACCAAAGAGCAGAACGGAAGAATGTCCGATTGATTTTTGGTACAATAATGAATGATGAAACTACATAAGGAGGGAATCGATATGTCTTATCACGTGTTGAATTCTGAAGAAGAATTGAAGGATGCACTTTCAAACGAAAATTTTCTGCTTTTTAAACATAGCCTAACATGTCCGATCAGTGCCGAGGCGAAAGAGGAGTTTGAAAAGTTCACACAAGAAAACTCACTTCCGGCTTATATGATTCATGTACAGGAACAGCGCGAGTTATCCAATCAAGTCGCCGATCATTATTCCATCAAACATGAATCACCACAATTTTTCCATGTGAAGAACGGGGAAGTGAACTACCATAATTCCCACTGGCATATCAAATACGATACGCTAAAAGAGGTTGTCAAGTAGAGCTAACCTAAAAACCCTGTACCCTCATTTCAAATAGAAAATGAGGTACAGGGTTTTTTATTTGTCGGTGTTTTTGTCTTTGATTTTCTTTAAGTCTTCCAATCGTGTTGGATCGTTCTCAAAGTATTCGACCAAGTCCCCGATCCGAAAAATCGTATCCCATTTCAGATGGTGTTCGATTCCTTCGACTTCTTCGTAAATCGAGTCTTCTTCTGCTCCAATGATATGTAAAAAATCCTCCAATAATTTGTGACGATAGAGTAATTTCTTCCCGAAGTCTTTTCCTCGGTCCGTCAACACCAGACCACGGTATTTTTCGTAAATCAAATACTCTTTTTCATCTAATTTTTTGACCATTTTCGTCACGGAAGATGGGAGTACTTCCAAGTGCTCTGCAATATCGGAAACACGAGCATAGCCTTTTTGTTCGGTCAGTAAATAAATCGTTTCAATATAATCTTCCATACTTGGCGTCGCCATGTCGAACCTCCAAAAACCTTGATGACTCTATCTTACCAGATTTCGACCGGTTTCAAAAGGCTGTCATGACACCAAGTTGAGGCTCTTGGCGTTTTATTTCCAAGCAATGAAGTTGAGAAGTCGGTGATTCTAAGAATGATACTCAATACTTTCAATCCATCGTATCGAAAGCTGGTCGCCGGTTTGAAGCGGGTGAGCGAAACCTACTTCTTCACCATTGCAATACAGCTGAAATCGCTTGCCGCGTATGTTCGTCAATTCGATATCAATGTATAAGAATACGTCCTGGAAAATGAATGATGTATCCTGCTTTTCTTTGGTGATCAAGGTGTCATGTGGTTCAATCATCGTTTGTTCATCAACGGTTTTTCCGTTCAATTCGAATTCCAGCACGCTTTTTTTCAACGTCACTGGTTTATGTTCGAAAAAGACGGTGATTTCTTCTGTCGCTTTCAGGTCCAATTCGTTACACAGTTCTCCGATTGTTAATCGATCTTGCTTGTTGACTTCTAGTGCATCTCCATCTTGAAGCAAGTCGTCAGCCGAGGCTTCTGTTCCATTCTTTAGAAGCGTCAGCATAGAGGGCAACACATTGACTGATCGATGGTTTAGTGTGATTTCAAACGGATGATTTTTATCGAGCAATTGTCCAACCCCAAGTTTGTGTAAAAAACGAGCAACCGTTAATTGATCATCCCATTCAATCCGATCACTATCGTTGAGTACGGCATCGACTGCTGCAGTCTGGCCGTTCACGATAATCTCTGGATGGATCGATTTTGTGTTTCCGTTAAAATCAACGTCTTTTGTTCCGACATCTCCAATGATGTCTTTTACCACGTAGGCTGGAGATTCACCATCCTGTCCGCGGATGACTTCAATCTGATCCCCATGCTGAATGGTCGTTTGGATGGACGTTTCCTGACCATTGATCCGAAGAGTCGGTGGCTCACCCAATGTCCCAGGCAATGTCAATGATTTGCCATTCAACTCGATGATTTTGGCCATGCCTGGTTTTCCGTATAATTTATTTAATTCAATCCCAGCAGCGAGTAAGGAATCGCCAACGGTCAGTTGCTTGACATCGAATAATCGGACGGGCTTGTCATTGACGGTTACATGGATATAGTGGACAGGGCTTTCCTTCGCAGCAATCGCGATGCCAATTGGCGTGACCCATTCCGGACTATCGGGCAGCGATTCACGGTCAGCTAACTCACGAATTGCATCCAGCTTCCGGATGGCGACACGGTTTGTCGGAAGTCCTAGTTTCTCAGCGATTTTCCTTTCCAATTCAGGTGTCAGACTGCCACCACCAACGAGCATGACGGCTTGTGGAGATTTTCCATTCAAGCGAAGAATTTCATTGGAAATCGTATTGACGAGATCATCAATCGCTGAATCAATCGATTGGACGGCTTCGTGATAATCGACTTCGGTTGTAAAACCTAAAATATCCGTGATTTCTACCGGTTCACCGTTCGCAAGCTTTCGTTTCACCTGCTCGGCTTCAGGAAAATCAAGCAAATAATGATCACTCAATGCTTCGGTAATTTCATCGCCCGCTTTCGGTACCATTCCGTAGGCGACGACCGTACCTTCCTTCGTGATGGCGATATCACTCGTACCGGCACCGATATCGACGAGCGCAACGTTCAATCGTCTCATGGAAACGGGAATCAGCACTTGAATGGCAGCAATCGGTTCCAATGTCAAAGCTTCCATCTCCAAGTCGGCGCGTTGCAAGGCAGACAGCAATGACTCAACAACCACTTTCGGCAGAAACGTTGAGATGATTTCTACAGATGCCGTCTTTCCTTGTTGGTCGATCAAGGAATTGATTTTTTCTTCGTCCAAATAATAATGAAGAACAGAGTAGCCAACACAGTAGTAATCCGATTCATTCAATTTCAACTGCTCGCCGGCCAATTCATATTGCGCTTGTTGGACCGCAGCCAATTCCATATGAAAAACATCTTCAGGTGTATGGATGGGTTGCTGTTCGACATCCCGTTCATAGGTGACTCGTTTCGTTTTCAATGAACGGCCAGCTGCAGCGACACAGACTTCGGTCAAGGGTCCATGCGACTTTTCCAGTTCATTTTTGATTTCACGGATCGTCTGAGCGACCTCGAGTACGTTATGTATTTGTCCATCCAACATCGCTCGTTCTTTATGTTCGATTTGCAGATGGTCAATGACTTTGAATTGTTGGTTATCCTGTTTTTCCAAAATGATTCCGACGACACTCCTTGTGCCGATATCCAATGCAAACAACTTTTCGTTCATTCCCGATCACTCCCCCAAGACCGATCCCAATGCGCGTCGATTGCTCCAGCTTTCGACATCATTGTATATTTAGTTTAAAATTAATGTAACACAAAATAGTGGTTCTATAAACAACTGTTGGAGGCAATGCACAATGCAATATACCAATCTAGACCAATTGAGGGAGCAACTCGATAAAGTCAATATACAGATTCTGAATTGGATCAATCAACGTGGCGAGCTCGTCAAACAGATCGGGGAAATCAAAAAACAGCAAGGCATCAAGGTTTTTGACCCCGTACGGGAAAGGGAAATGCTCGACCATATTATCGAAAATCACGATGGACCTTTTGAAAAGTCGACGATCGAGCATTTATTCAAAGAGGTTTTTAAAGCTGCGAAAGAGCTCCAGGAAGATGACCACCGAAAAGCTCTACTCGTTTCAAGGGAACAAAAACCACAGGATACCATCGTATCTGTCGGTGATGTAAAAATCGGTGAAAGTGACTTGCAATACATCATGGGACCTTGCTCTGTGGAAAGTGAAGAGCAAGTCGATTTGGTTGCCCAAGTTTTAAAAGAAAAAGGGGTTTCGATTTTACGAGGCGGGGCGTTCAAACCGAGAACTTCACCGTACGACTTTCAAGGCCTTGGGTTTGAAGGGCTAAAAATCTTAAAAGACGTCGGTGACCGGTACGGATTGAAAGTCGTGAGTGAGATCGTCAGTCCGAATCATATTGAAGAAGCGGGTGACTACCTGGATATGATTCAAATCGGTGCTCGGAATATGCAGAATTTCGAACTGTTGAAAGAAGCAGGACGATCCAATAAACCAATTTTCCTGAAAAGAGGACTAGCCGCAACGATCAATGAATTCATGAATGCCGCCGAGTATATTATTTCTCAAGGGAATGACCAAATCGTCCTTTGTGAACGAGGAATTCGGACGTATGAAACGGCAACGCGGAACACACTGGACATTACGGCCGTGCCGATTTTGAAACAAGAGACGCATTTGCCGGTCTTTGTCGATGTAACGCATTCAACAGGAAGAAGAGATTTATTGCTGCCTGCCGCTAAAGCAGCGGTTGCCATTGGTGCAGATGGCATTATGGCCGAAGTGCATCCAGACCCAGCCACCGCACTATCGGATGCCCTGCAACAAATGAATTTGGATACATTCCGTTCATTCATGGATGAATTATCCCGTTAATTTACAAAACGTTAATAAAGTTCACTTGTTATCTATTGAATACACGCGTAGAGTGAAGTATTCTTACTATAAAAATGAAACGTTATGAAATGAGGTTGTTGAAAAATGAGTGTAACCATTTATGATGTGGCAAGAGAAGCCAACGTATCGATGGCAACGGTTTCCCGGGTCATCAATGGCAATACGAATGTGAAGCCCGTCACAAGACAAAAAGTACTTGATGCGATCGAAAAACTAGGATTCCGTCCAAATGCTGTCGCACGAGGATTGGCAAGCAGAAAAACGACATCTGTCGGCGTCATCATCCCAGACATCTCGAACCTTTTTGTTGCCGATTTGGCACGGGGGATTGAGGATATCGCAACGATGTATAAGTACCATATTATTTTAAGTAGTTCTGACCAACAGAAAACGAAAGAAATCGATTTGTTTTATAACATGTTGGAAAAACAAGTCGACGGGATTATTTTCATGGGAACTGCCATTACAGACGAGCATGTCCAGGCCTTCAAGCAAGCCAATATACCAGTGATCCTTGCTGCGACTGTCGCAGATTCTGAGGAATTGGCTTCTGTGAATATAGATTATTATGAGGCCATCAAAGACACTCTTGAATTTATTTATGAAAATGGGAAGGGCGCGACTGGTTTTGTGACAAGCCCGCTCGGAAACCGTTCCAATGAATTGAAAAAAGAAGCCTATCTAGATTACTGGAAGAATGAAGGGAAGAGTGAATCCGACATCGAGCCTTATCTATTTGATGGGGATGACAGCTACCAATCCGGTATGAAGGCGAGCGAATATTTCTTAGGGTTGGAAAATAGACCACAAACCATTCTCGTTTCGTCCGATGAAATGGCACTAGGTGTGATTCACGGACTCCAAGACCAAGGCGTACGTGTACCCGAAGAGATTGCTGTTGTCGGATTTGATAATACAAGACTTGCGACGATGGTCCGTCCGACCTTATCGACTGTGATGCAACCGATGTATGATATCGGCGCCGTTTCCATGCGACTGTTGACCAAACTTCTGCAAGGAGAAGAAGTCGAAGAAAAACAAGTCACCTTACCTCACAGAATCATCGAAAGAGACTCAACAAAATAAAATCCGTGCCGATATAAGAGATAGAGAAATACAAAACGGATGCAAGTAGGGTGAGAGGCATGAAGCGAAAAGACTTAATGACGCCGATCGGAATCGGCCTCGGGGCAACGATGATTTTGATAGGGATTTACTTTAATAGTGGACTAGGCGGTATGACAACCTTTATCCAGATGTCGTCCATTGTCGTCGTTGTCGGCGGATTGATCGGCGCACTGATGATTAATTTTTCTTTAAAAGAAATGAAGATGTTCGGTCGAGTGATGAAAGAAGCATTCCATAGTAAAGATTATAATTTGCGGGAATTGATTCAACTGTTTATCCGTCTTTCAGAAAAAGCCAGACGAGAGGGCTTGTTGGCGTTGGAAACGGAGATGGAAGAAGTAGACGACCCATTCATCAAAAAGGGAGTCTACCTGGCCATTGATGGGATTGAACCAGAAGTCATCAATGAAATTATGAATGCTGAGATTACCGCAATGGAAGAACGACATCAAAAAGGACGAAGTGTCGTTGAAAAGGCAGGAGAATACGCACCAGCCTGGGGGATGATCGGAACATTGATTGGGCTTGTGCTCATGTTAAATAACCTTGAATCGCCGGAAACAATCGGACCGAGCATGGCTGTCGCCTTATTGACGACTTTTTACGGAATGGTCTTAGCCAACCTCGTCTTTATTCCGATCGCAGGGAAACTTTACTCCCGTACAGACGAAGAAGTATTTATGAAACAGGTAATTGTCGAAGGTGTCATCGGCGTGCAATCCGGGCAGAATCCCAAGATTTTGGAAGAAAAATTGAGTGCTTTTCTCTCTGAGGAAGAATTGAAACAGAAAGAGGAAGAAGCGGAAGAGGAATTGCTGGGAGAGACTGTCAATGAATCGTAAAAAGAGGACACCTCCAAAGCGACAAGCACCGATGTGGATGGTTACATACTCTGACTTGGTTACCTTGATTCTCGTGTTTTTCATTTTGCTGTTTTCCATGTCGCAAATTGATGCCGTGAAATTTAAGGCGGTTGCAGAATCTTATCAGGACCGGGTCATTTTTGACTTCATGCCATCTGCCATTCCATTAGATCAGCCAACCGAAGAAATGGAAAACCAGTTGGAACCAGAAGATTCAGAAGCAGAAGCGGCAATTGAGGCCGAAGAAGACGCCGAAGAAGAGTCGGAAGAGGCAGGACCGACCGATGAAGAATCGTTGGATGCTTTGCATGAAGAAGTGGAAGAATTCTTGGATGCCGAACAAATGAATGATGTCATCTCTGCGAACCGAACAGAAGAGGGAGTCGTCCTTGTGTTGCAAGAACGTGTCCTATTTGATTCAGGTGAAGCGGAACTGATTGAAGAAGGCTTGCCTTTCTTGGAAAAGGTGGGCATCCTATTATCCAATATACCAAACAACGTAAAAATTGAAGGCCATACAGATAGCCGGCCGATCAACACGTACCGTTTTCCTTCCAACTGGGAGCTAAGCGGAGGCCGTGCCAGTAGTGTCGTCCGTTATTTCGTAGAAGATTTGGAATTGAACCCGGACCGATTTCAAGCAGCAGGTTATGCCGACACAAAACCTTACGTCGAAAACAGCGGTCCAGACAACATGCGACTGAACCGACGAGTGGAGATCATTATTTTGAAAGCTGAAGAAGCGTAATTGAGTGAAATAGTAACCCCAATTAGTGGAAGGATATGATTCTACTAATTGGGGTTTTTTGATTAGGTTGTAGATCGAAGACGGTTGATCTACCTGGAATGGATCTGATTTATTTGCTCGAACTAGTGCTATTCGGGGAATACGATGAAATAAACCTGATTTATTTGCTCGAACTAGTGCTATT
>CALGNY010000012.1 GCA_937958375.1 uncultured Bacillaceae bacterium | reverse complement strand
TCACCAACAACCGTCCCGGCATCATGGCATTCAAAGATCGCATCGCCAAGCTGGTGCAAAAGCATGGGTTTGAGCAAATTCTGTTCGGCTTGGAACACACCGGATGCTATTCGACCCATGCGGCCATCTACATCCACCGCCACTTGGATTTCGGCGTCCACCACAAGCGTGTCTATGTCTTCAATCCCAGTCTCATCAAGGAATTCAAGCAGTCACATTATTTGGATGCTCCCAAAAATGATCGCGTGGATGCCTGGTTCATTGCCGCCAAACTTCGAACCGGTCATCTCCCTCATCCCTTCTCGTGGAATGAACCGCTCATGGCCCTGCAGCGCCTGACGCGGGCCCGTTTCCACTTGATGCAGGATCTGACACGGGAGAGTCACTTCCTCATGACAAACTTGTTTCTGAAGTTCAGTGACTATACGATCACTGGACCCTTCCATAAAAACAAACTGTCAGCCACTTCACTGGCGGTGATGGAGGAATTTGAATCGGTTGAAGCTTTGGCCGACATGTCTTTGGACAAACTCATTGACTTTCTGGTGCTGCACGGTAAAAACCGTTTCGACGATCCTGAAGCCGTTGCACGTGCATTGCAGAAGGCCGCCCGCTCTTCGTACCGTTTGCCTCAGTCCATGGCCGACTCGGTTAATCTGGCCATGGCTTCCAGCATACGCGTCATTCGTACGGTGCAGGAACAACTCAAGTCGTTGAAAAAGGCGATCAAGGATCATTTGCGAACCATTCCGCAGACCTTGGATTCCGTTCCAGGTATCGGGCCCATTTTCGCCTCTGGGATTTTAGCTGAAGTGGACATCTCTCAGTTCAACAGCCATAAAGAGTTGGCGAAGTATGCCGGCCTGGCTTGGACGCAAAACCAGTCTGGAAAATTTACAGCAAATCGAACCCGGCTGATTCGATCCGGTAACCGCTATCTCAAGTACTACCTGATTGAAGCAGCGAACAGCGTTCGGGTGCACGACCCTGTTTTTGCCAAGTACTACGCAACAAAGAAAGCGGAGCCGAAAGAATTTGCCGATAAACGTGCCCTTGCGCTTACAGCCCGTAAACTGGTGCGGTTGATCTTTTATCTGCTGAAGACCAACCGACTTTACGAATCGGAAGGAGTGATCCGACAAAGAGCTTAGTTGCACTTGCTTTCGCTACCCATTCCACCAGTTCCTAGTTACAAAAGGAAATATATGGAAAAAACTAGGTAGGGTGGGCTTAGTTTCGTATGGCCTTTTTTAGCAACACCCCCGATAAAACAGCGATTTTTTTAAATTCAGGGTCTTGACATCATACCGCTGCTCTTTTACCAAGTCATTGTCGAATCTTTTGAGCGCCCTAAACAATCATTATTTACTATATTCACACATTCGGGCCAATATAACCGGAAGATGTGACTGATTGAAGATGTTTAATAAAGTCGTAAATCCACAACAAATAAAATGATAGGCCCGTGGATTAGAGATACTCCGTCTATCCATTAAAAAAGCGCTATTAAGATAAGCGCCATCGAAATTATAACCACTATTTTTGAAAGAAAGATAAGCTCGTCAAAGCACGCCTTCTGACCTTAGTCGTTGAATCTCTTCCTGGTCAAGTTGCAGTCTTTCCTGTAAAATCTGTTCCGTATGTTCGCCATGTACAGGGGGATGCTTCTCAATTTCAAATTCGGAAACGGAAAACTTAAGCGGATTGCGAACCATTTTGATCATTCCCAAAATCGGATGAACACACTCGTGCACCATACGACGATGCTTGACCTGCGGATGGTCAAATACTTGATCCACATTATTGACGGGACCGCAAGGCACTTTATGCTTAGTCAACTGTTTTTCCCATTCAGCGGCCGATTGGGTGCCAAAAATACCTTCTAACACTTTCCTCAGATCATTCCGGTGTTTAATTCTTTGCGCATTCGTTTCAAAACGGGGATCGGTAATCAACTCCGGATGACCAACGGCCTGACAAAGACGATAGAAGATACGATCATTTCCAGCGGCGACCATGATCGGCTGATCCTGACACTCGAATGTTTCATAGGGTGTAATGTTTGCGTGCGCATTCCCCTGGCGTTCGGTCATATAACCGACATTCAGGTAGCTGCTGGCCACATTGGCCAGGGAGGCGACCTGAACATCAAGCAATGAAATGTCGATGTGCTGCCCGATTCCATTCAGATCTCTCATGCGTATGGCGGACATGATGCCAATGGCCACGTACAACGAACAAATGATATCCACAACCGGTATGCCGACCCGGGTGACTTCCCCGCGGGGATGGCCGGTCACACTCATAAGTCCCCCAACCGCCTGAATCACCGGGTCATAACCCGGTTGCTCGCGGTATGGACCCGTTTGACCGTACCCTGTGATCGAGCAGAGAATGATATCTTCCTTGACTTCCTTTAGACGCTCGTACCCTAAACCGAGGCGGTCCATAGAACCCGCTTTAAAGTTTTCCACGACGACGTCAGAACTTTCCACCAATTGCTTAAAAAGCTGGCGACCTCTTTCGCTTTTCAAGTTCAGAGTGATCGACTGTTTATTTCTGTTGGCCGCTAAATAATACGTGCTCTCATCACCAATGAAGGGCAACCAATGCCTCATATCATCCTTTCTTTCAGGGTGTTCCACCCGCACCACATCGGCACCAAGGTCGCCCAAAATCATTGTCCCGTGCGGTCCGGCCAGCACACGGGAAAGATCGAGAATTTTGATTCCGTGCAATGCTTTTTTCATTACGAAACGCCCCCAGAGCTCTGTTCATTAACACAAGACCGATTTCCCAATCCTCTATATTTTTCAGGCATGGCCATCAAACGGCAAAAATGATTAAATATGGTCATATGCCCACGTGCATTCTATTCTAGTATATGTTACTGTCACCCCGCCCTAGATATGACTTCTAATCATTATCTACCTGTGATCATTGATCCAAAACAAAGCCGGTGTAGGGATACAGGCCTGCCGTAATCCGGC
>CALGNY010000011.1 GCA_937958375.1 uncultured Bacillaceae bacterium | reverse complement strand
CACTTTAACTGATCTTTATTAAGCTTGAGTTTGATTTTTGATTTCGTTGGATTGATCGATTAATTCTTGTGCATGCTGACGTGTTGTTTCCGTCATCGTTTCCCCCGAGATCATCCGACCGATTTCTTCGACTGACGCATCATCTGACAACAAGTTGACCGTTGTATGGGTCGTTTGGTCATCATTTTCTTGAATTTTTTCAATCCGATAGTGATGATCAGCCATCGCTGCAACTTGTGGTAGGTGAGTAATGCACAATACTTGTGAACTCCTTGAAATATCGAATATCTTTTGGGCAATCGCCTGAGCGACGCGACCACTGACACCCGTATCGACTTCATCAAAAATGACACTTGTAATTCCTTGGTGTTTTGAAAAAATCCGTTTAATTGCAAGCATGATTCTGGATATTTCACCGCCGGAGGCAACCTTATGCAGCGGTTTGACAGGCTCTCCAGGATTCGTGCTGATCATGAATTGAATTTGGTCAAATCCTTCTTTTGTCAGACGGATTTTTTTGTTTTTCCATTGGATATCACCTTTGGGTTGCTCAAAGTCGATTTCAAACACGGCTTTATCCAAATATAAGTCCTTCAATTCCTGGTGAATATCCTCAGCAAGCTCTTTACCGATTTTCTTTCGAATTTCATGTAGTTGTTCAGCTTCAATCAGTGCGTCTTTGGTAAGCTCTTGGATCTGTTTTTCGAATGCTTGAAGATGACTGTCTTTATTTTCGATTTGTTCCAATTCTTCTTCTAATTGAGCCATGTGACTCATCAGACCATCCAGTGTTTTCGCATACTTACGTTTCAGACGATTTAACTCGAATAATCGGGATTCAATTTCATCCAATCGTCCCGGGTGATATTCCATGGTCTCCAATTCGTTCCGTACATCGAAGCTTAGTTCCTCAATTGCAAAATAGGCTGACTTCATTTGTTCGGACAGTTGTGCCAAACGATCATCCACATCTTCAATTTGCTCTAAGGCATTCATGGAATGAGAAAGAAAATCAAGTCCTCTGTTTTCACCGTGTAATGAATTGTAAGCCGTTTGCAGGCCTTCATAAATCCGTTCATAATTCACCAATTGATTCCGCTCATTTTCAAGCTCTTCGTCCTCATTTGGCTCCAAATTAGCCTCATGAAGTTCACTGAGCTGAAATGTCAACAAATCAGAGCGTTCGGTTGTCTTTTGCTCATTCTCTGACAAGTCTTGATATCTCTTTTCGATTTTCTTCAGCTCTTGATATACAGAAAGGTAATTATTTTTGGATGTCTCAATTCGTTCTTGACCGAAAAAGTCCAATAACTCAATATGTTCATCCGGATTCATCAACGATTGTGTTTCATGCTGGCTATGGATATCGATTAATTTACTGCCAACTTCTTTTAAAATAGCCAAGGTAACTAATTTATGGTTCACGCGACAAATGCTTTTACCTTTAGCTGTTATGTATCTTTCCAGAATAATGTTTCCCTCTTCATCCTTCGGTAAGTTGAATTGAGAAAGGACCTTGTAGACCTCATGATCATCGTCATCAAGAAAAAACAAGCCTTCAATGCTTGCTTGGTCTTGGTTATGGCGAACGTACTCAACGGAGGCTCGGGCCCCAGCAAGTAACTGGATCGCATCAATAATAATGGATTTACCAGCACCTGTTTCCCCAGTCAATACCGTCAAACCGTCTTTGAAATTCAACGTGATTTCATCAATGATCGCAAAGTCTTTTATCGTGATTTGGCCTAACATCTTTGTCACCCCAATTAGTTGAGCATTCCCATGAAACGACGATAAACTTGTTCCCGGTCATCTTCAGAACGGCAAATAATCAAACAAGTGTCATCACCACAAATACTGCCCATCATCTCCTGCCAATCCAATTGATCGATAAGTGCACCAACAGATTGTGCGTTCCCTGGCAGTGTCTTCAGGACGATAAAGTAATTGGCTTGGTCAATCGTTACGAGGTTGTCTGCCAATGCTCTGGAAAGCTTTTCGCTCGGATTTCCTGTCGGTTTGATTGGTAAGCTGTATTTGTATGTCCCTTTGTCAGTGGGAACCTTAACAAGCTGTAATTCCTTGATGTCCCGTGAAATGGTCGCTTGTGTTACAGGATACCCTAGCTCATTGAATTTACGGACCAATTCATCTTGTGTTTCAATCACATATGTTGAGATAATTTCCCGCATTTTAATTAATCGTTGCGTTTTTTTCACCCGTCATTCCTCGCTATCTAAACATATTCCTATTTCTGTCGTTTGAATGTTTCATGAGCTAACTGTACCACTTCTTGGATTTTTTCGCTAACGACATTGAATGGTTCTTCATCGGCCGAATATCTGGCATGAAGCAAAAATTCGATGTTTCCATCACCACCCGTAATGGGTGAATAATCAAGATCGACGGCTGAAAAACCTTCAGATTGGATGAAATCCGTTATTTCTCGTACGACGTTGAAATGAGTTTTTGCTTCACGAACAATCCCTTTCTTTCCGACCTCATCTCTCCCGGCTTCGAATTGGGGTTTGATCAAAGCAATGATGTTCGTATGATTTTGAACGAGTGTTTTGATGACGGGGAAGATCAATCGAAGGGAGATAAAAGAAACATCCGTCACGACAAAGTCTGGCTTCCCGTGCTGGAGGTCCTCTGGTGTGACATAGCGAAAGTTCGTTCTTTCCATCACATGGACACGTGGATCGCTTCTGAGTTTCCAATCAAGCTGGTTGTAACCAACATCAATCGCATACACTTCTTTGGCACCGAAAGCTAATGCACAGTCCGTAAAACCACCAGTGGAAGAACCGATATCCATCACCAATTTGTCGGTCAGATCAACTTCAAACTGATGTAATGCTTTTTCCAGCTTTAAGCCTCCCCTACTAACATAGGGGATTCCTTTGCCTTTAACTGTGATATTCGTTTCAGGATCAATTTTCATGCCCGGTTTGTCCAACAGCGAGTGATCGGAGCGAACAAGACCGGCCATAATTGATCGCTTGGCTTTTTCTCTAGTCTCAAAATATCCTTTTTCGACTAATAAGGTATCTAAGCGAACTTTCTTCATTCATTAAGCTCTTTTCTTTTGAGATGGTACGACACGTTTTAATTTATTGACGACGTTTTCAACCGTTAATCCCGTTTCTTCAAGCAATTCATCGACACTGCCGTGCTCGATGAAATAATCAGGCAGTCCCATTCGATAAACGTATGGGTATAGATAATCTTTTTGCTCGATCAATTCAAGTACGGCACTACCGAAACCACCTTGGAGCACATGCTCTTCAATCGTTAATATCGGTAAATTTTCCTTGACGATCTGGGCAATCATTTCTTCATCCAGCGGTTTAATGAATCGGGCATTGACAACCCTTACGGATAAGCCTTCTTCACTCAATTGATCCGCTGCTTTCATGGCAAGATCAATCATCGTTCCAAACGTTAAAATGACGGCATCTTGTCCATTACGAAGCACTTCCCATTTACCGATTGGAATCGATTGAAATGGTGTTTCTGATGGTTTTTCTTTCGCATTTCCACGTGGATACCGAATGGCCATTGGACCATCATCGTAATTTAACGCGGTGTAAACCATATGTTGTGCTTCATCAGCATCTTTAGGCATCATTATTTTCATATTCGGCAAATGACGTAAAAAAGCAATGTCGAATACACCTTGATGCGTCTCTCCATCTGCACCGACAAGTCCCGCCCGATCGATTCCGAACGTGACTGGAAGGTTTTGGCGAGCGATATCGTGAACGACTTGATCGAAACCACGTTGCAAAAAGGTCGAATAAATGGATAGAAAGGGCTTCATACCCGTAGCAGCTAGCCCACCTGAAACCGTTGTTGCGTGTTGTTCGGCGATCCCGACATCAAACAAACGATCAGGAAATTGTTTTTTGAAGTCCTCCAGTTTAGAGCCGACGGTCATCGCCGGAGTTATCGCAACGACTTCTTTGTCTTTCTCAGCGATTTTCATTAACGAATCACTGATGACTTTACTCCAAGCAGGACCGGAACCACTCTTTTTGATGGTTTCGCCGGAATCAATTTTATATGGCCCGACACCATGCCACGTACCGACTGTGTCTTTTTCTGCCGGACGGTAGCCTTTTCCTTTTTTCGTGAGCACATGTAAGATGATTGGCCCTTCCGTTTTTTTGGCATACCGGATGGACTTAAACAAATCTTCGTAGCTATGACCATCGATTGGTCCATAATACGTAAAGCCCAATTCTTCAAAGAACATGCCTGGGACAACCAAATATTTCATACTATCTTTAATTCGCTCAGCAGCAGAAGCCAATCGATCTCCGACTGCCGGTACTTTTTTGAGTAATAGCTCGAGTTCATCTTTTACGAAGTTATATCTTTGTCCACTTCTCAATCTGCCTAAAATACTGTGCAGAGCGCCTACATTGGGAGCAATGGACATTTCATTATCATTCAAAACGACGATCATGTTTTTCCGTTCATGGCCGATATGATTGAGTGCTTCCAATGCCATACCGCCTGTTAATGCCCCATCCCCAATAATAGGGACGACGGCGTGGTCTTCTCCTCTTAAGTCTCTTGCAATGGCCATTCCCATGGCCGCAGAGAGTGAGGTAGAGCTATGGCCTGTTTCCCAAATGTCATGTTCACTTTCATTTCTTTTCGGAAATCCACACAAGCCTTTGTATTGGCGAAGCGTATCGAAATCATCCATACGGCCCGTCAACATTTTATGGACATAGGCTTGATGCCCGACATCCCAAATAAATTTGTCTTTTGGACTGTCAAAAGCATGGTGAAGAGCGAGCGTCAGCTCCACAACACCTAAATTGGGACCTAGATGTCCGCCTGTCTTAGATAAATTTTCAATCAAAAAATCACGAACTTCTTGGCTTAACTGTTTTAAATCCTCGATCGAACAATTTTTAATATCAGTTGGAGTCTTAATACCTTTAAGATCCATATTCCGGATCCCTCACCTTTATGTTTTTATTTCTTTCCGATTTTTCTTCTTTAGATCAGGTAAAACCTTAATATGCAATCTTTTGTCTAAAAATGCAAATATTTTACCTGCAAACAGAATGATTTTCGTCGATTGGTGGATGGCAAACGTCTTCGCTACTGCTTTTCCGCCAACAGTCAATGCAGCGACGATGCTTGTCAATACGATATTCAAAATCAGTTGCAGAGAATTCAAATCAGATGGGATGACAGCAGCCAATTGGATAACGACAAGGGCTGAGGCAGCACCACTGATAATCCCTGAAATATCCCCGATGACATCATTACAAAAAGTTGCGAATCGGTCCGCATTCCGAGTAATGACGATTGCTTCTCGTGCACCGGTTACTTTTTCTGATGCCATGGAGTGAAATGGTTGTTCAACAGCTGCTGCTGCAGCTACACCCATCATATCAAAGAATACACCAATCAATACAATAAATAAAACGATAACCAACCCGATATACCAACTCGTCCCATCGAGTGCAGCATTTGACGTAACTGAAAAAATGGCCGCTAACACGGCTGTGATAACGGCGATTCCAATACTGAATTTTATCGATCTTCTCAATAAGTTTTTTTTCATAAATACCCTCGTTTAAGCACATACTTTAACTGATGCTTATGTAGGTCGGGGAATGGACATTTAAATGGTAAAAATTGTGGCTTAGGTCCAGTAGGTTTTCCCAAGCTACTACCATGTGTTGCCACATTGGCGGTTTCCCTTTAAAGCAGCCTTAGCCGCGTCACCGCCAGCTAGACTGGATTACCACTTAGTCCACACCATAATCCCATTTAAATGCATGTAGCGACAGTCTAGGAGATTTCCTCAACAACCTTTGACCATTTCCTAGCCTCTTTTGCAGTAATTATTTCATGCAATTGTTGCCACATACTGAGAGCGGCGGCCGACCGTTTCAATATGCTGAATTGCAATCCCCTAACTACCACTCAAGGCAGGCTACGCTGCCGATAAGCTTTTCCCTATCAAGCAGGTTCATACCCCATTTCGTATCTCAATAAGCGCGATTATCGAAACACGACAATGGGCCTCCACGGAAGTAGGGTCAACGCCCACATGCCATTGTGGATCGCCCTACGACCTTAACTCCCAGCATTGACCCCAGGCTGGGCGCCTCAAGCCAACACAAGGAACTTCATCGATGTGCCCTTTGGCGGA
>CALGNY010000010.1 GCA_937958375.1 uncultured Bacillaceae bacterium | reverse complement strand
ATTTTCCAATAGGAGTGTGTTTTGTCCATAAGAATCGCGATTTTGTCCAATAGAAATCCGAAAACGGCCAATAGAATTCGGATTTCGTCCAATAGAGCTGCCACAATGTCCAATAGGGAGTATGAATTGTCCAATAGGCGAGCAAACTTTCCAATAGAACAAACGTGCACACAGCCTGCGAGCAAGAGATGAGATTGAGATTTCCAATTTTCCAATAGGGCTCGCAATATTCCAATAGAGTGCTCGACTTTCCAATAGAACCGCTCACCACCCTACTTGGAAGTAAGTCGAATATAATAACCGTCGGGATCGGCAACACGAAAATCAACCAGTCCCCACGGTCTTTCGGTCAGTTCACTTTTAATTGGATAGCCTTTATCAACGACTTGCTGGTAGATTTCGTGAATGTCGTCCACTTCCAAAACGATTTCAACACCCAACCCGATTCGTTCTTCATCAGTCGCTCTCAGTGGGTGATCCTCAGATAATTGACCCATTTCACCCAAGCCGATGACTGTGTTTCCTTTATGGATCGAAACATATCCTTGATGCAAATTTTCCGGGACACGAAAACCTAGAACATCCCGATAAAACACGACAGTCCGCTCGATATCTTTCACAAACAATTCGATTCGTAAATTCATAAAGAACCTCCAATTCTTATAAAAACTACTTATCTAAATATCGATACAACGTCGATTTACTGATGCCTGTTTTTTCTTTGATTTCTTTTAAACTATATTGTCTGCTTTCGTACAATTCAATGGCTTGTCGGACGTTTGCGTCTGGTTTCCGCGGTCTCCCTGTCACGACGCCTCTTGTTTTTGCTTGATCCATTCCTTTTCTGGTCTTTTCACTAATTAAATCGCTTTGGAAATTGGCAAGACTACGCACAATCTCGTCCAGTGAATATTTTTCCGTTTCGCTCGTATCTATTTTTTCCTCAATGGAACAAAGGTCTACTTCTTTATCTTTGAATACATCGAAGAGTTCCGCCAAGTGATGGATCGAATCAGCTAATAAGGATAGCCGGACCACAACGATTTTGTCACCCTTATTTAGTTGCTGAACCAATTGATGAAATCGGCTTCGATTGGCGTCAACTTCTGTAATGATTTGATCGCATTGCTTCTGGCTTAAACGTTTCTTTTGTTCATTCACTGGCAAATCACCGTGCGTTTCACGGATATATCCGAATATCATATATATCGACCATCCTACATCATATTTACTCAATCTTAACATAATACTTTCCCAAAAACCTTCCCTTTTGAGACGAAAGCTGATAGACTAATGCTATTGCTTTTTAAAAAGCCATCATCATAGAATAGTAGGAGTAGAAGAAAATTGTTAGAACGGATTAAACTGAATTGGTTTTCGAATGTGAGAGGAGATATCCTCGCAGGTATTGTCGTAGCTTTGGCTTTGATTCCTGAGGCCATTGCTTTTTCTATTATAGCAGGGGTTGACCCGATGGTCGGATTGTACGCTTCCTTTTGTATCGCGGTTATTATCGCGTTCACAGGTGGGCGCCCTGGCATGATTTCAGCCGCTACGGGAGCCATGGCTCTATTGATGGTTCCTCTCGTGAAAGAACACGGGCTGGATTATTTACTCGCAGCAACCATCCTAACGGGTGTTATTCAAATCATATTTGGGATTTTTAAAGTCGCGAAAGTCATGCAATTCATTCCGAGAGGTGTCATGATCGGTTTCGTCAACTCCTTGGCGATTTTGATTTTCATGGCTCAGGTACCTCATTTCATCGGAATCAACAATATGACGTATGTTTTTGTTGGTGTTACATTGCTGATCGTTTATTTGGTACCACGTTTCATCAAATCGATTCCAGCTCCACTCATTGCCATCGTCGCACTGACAACTGTCGCATTGTATTCGAATGTCGAATTGCGTACGGTCGGTGACTTAGGTGAAATCACGCAATCATTGCCTGCGTTTTTGATCCCGAATGTCCCGTTTACCCTTGAAACGTTAGTGATTATTTTTCCATACGCTTTCGCTTTGGCAATTGTCGGTTTGCTTGAATCCTTATTGACCGCTTCCATCGTTGATGATATGACCGATACGGAAAGTAATAAAAATAAAGAAGCCCGTGGGCAAGGCGTCGCCAATGTTGTCACTGGGTTCTTCGGCGGAATGGCAGGTTGTGCAATGATCGGACAGTCGGTCATCAACGTTAAATCCGGTGGTCGAGGCCGGTTATCGACATTGGTGGCAGGTGTTTTCTTAATGTTCCTGATTCTTGTGTTAGGGAACTTAGTTGTTCAGATTCCGATGCCGGTATTGGTCGGTATTATGATTATGGTATCGATCGGAACGTTTGATTGGACATCCTTCAGCTATCTGAAAAACGCACCAAAGTCCGATGCAGCAGTTATGTTGGTGACGATGGGAATCGTCGTTGCGACACATGACTTATCCAAAGGAGTCATTGCCGGAGTGATCTTAAGCGCAATCTTCTTTGTGATTAAAATATCTAAAATCAAAGTAAGCGAACGAATGCAAAATGACGCAAAGGTATACGAAGTAAAAGGACAGCTATTTTTTGCTTCTGTCGATTATTTTGTAGACGCCATTGATTTAACCGCAACAAACAAACGAATCATTCTTGATTTCACACAGGCACATGTTTGGGATGATTCAGCCGTCGGGGCTATCGATAAAGTGGTCATTAAACTGACCGAACACGATAACCACGTATCAATCACTGGATTAAATACCTCCAGTCAAAAAATCGTCGATGAATTAGCTGTTCACCAAATAAAAAATGTCTAATTGGTAAGGAGGGATGATTTTGTATAAAAATATACTGCTCGCTGTCGATGGCTCGGATCACTCTGAACGAGCCACCCAACAGGCCATCAATATTGCCTCGCTTGTGGAAGGGAGTCACATTGAAGTGGTCCTCGTCGCTGATTTTTCCAAAGCCAAAAATGAAGTGCTCCATTCACAAGGGAAAGAAGAGTTAGAGTTAGTCAGAAGAAAAAAACTGGCTCCGATCGAAGAACTCATTCAAGCCAATGAAATTGACTATCACATTAATATTCTGCACGGCGACCCAGGACCAACGATTGTCAGCCATGCCAACGATAATGAGTTTGATTTATTGATTATCGGTAGCCGAGGCCTGAACACTTTACAAGAAATGGTGCTCGGAAGCGTCAGCCACAAGGTCGTCAAACGGGCAGATTGTCCGGTATTAGTCGTAAAGTAAGTCCGATTTTCGGAAAAACACCTTAAAATTTTCTTTTACAGAAAAATCGGGTATAATACAATTAGCGGAACATAAATTAAAACCGTAGACGCATTTTCACGTCTACGGTACAACAGTTCGATCCCCATGAAGAGGGGGTCGGCGTTATAGGTTACGGAATAACCCCTTTGCCGGTCAAAGCATATGAGGGGTTATTTTTTTTGGTCGGACATGATAAACGCGACGAGCATCCCAAAGGATATCATTAGCGTCAATACGCTCGCAATGTCCATAGGCGTCACCTCCCTTCCTTGGAAGAATCCAAAGAAGGCAAAACCGTAACGCCACCCCTCATATGGTCAGTCGATCTGTTGTTACAAACAGTATAACAAAATACGAACTTTTGTTCTAGTCACTGTATTGATTTTGTCCAATTTTTTATCGCCAAAAAGACGTATGATCGGCCTTATCTTGCCTATTAAAAGTAATCAGTTTTTCAAGTAGCGAGTAGTCAATAGGCTGATCCCACGGCATACGAATGATCTCTTTCGTATGATCGTAACCCGCTTCACTGATTTCATTTAAAAATTGGTTGATTCCTGCTTGCTCAGGCGCAACCGCTAAGTGCTTTTTGGATACGCTAAATCCAATAATGTATGTGCCGTAATCGGTAAACATCGGTTGATTCCATTTGATGACCGTTTCTAAATCCGGAAAAGATTCCTTCACCCAGCTCAACACTTCCTCAGTTCGCATTCGTTTATCTGAGTCATCGATTCCTTCTAAAAATGCTTCGAAAGTTTCCATTATCCCACCTCCACTCCAGTGTTATATGTTCATAATCTGCTATTCTCCGGTTTCCGCAAAGCGTCTAATTCGCTCCCCAATTTCATCACGGACACGCTGAAAAACGGCCCACTTCTCTTCTTCTGTCCCGGTTGCTTTCGCTGGATCATCAAAACCCCAATGCGCACGTTTCACATTTGGAGGCGTCACCGGACATTTATCTTTCGCATCACCACATAGGGTGACAGCTAGGGTTGACCGATTCAGTAATCTTAAATCAATTGTATCAGATTGTTGATCGGAGATATCAATTCCAATTTCATTCATTGCCTTGACAGCGTTCGGATTCAGTCCGTGTGCCTCAATCCCTGCACTATGAACCTCCCACTCATCGCCAAGATATTCTTTTGCCCAACCTTCAGCCATCTGACTCCGACACGAGTTGCCTGTACACAAAAAGTAAATGATTTTTTTATCCATTTTAAAACTCCTCTAATCAGGTTAATTTGCTTGGGTGCATATATTGTAGTGATAGGCCCATATATGCTGGAAAGGGAGCATATTTCCCGCCCTCGGGACCATATTTTTTAACGAAAGGCACATATTTTCCGCACACGGGCGCATATATTTTCAGTTCGGGCACATATATCTTCACCACGGGCGCATATCTTCCGCTCCCGGACCAAATATTTTCACGACAGGCGCATATTTTCTGCTTTCGGGCACATATTTTCCGAC
>CALGNY010000009.1 GCA_937958375.1 uncultured Bacillaceae bacterium | reverse complement strand
TCTATTGGCCGGAATTCAAATTCTAATGGACAAAAATGAAGATCTATTGGACGGAACCCAAATTCTAATGGCCAAAAATTGAATTCTAATGGACAGAATTCAATTTCTACTGGACAAAATTTGAGGCCAATTGGACAGAAATCAACCAAGTTCTCTTGGATAAAAGCTAAAACGAATGGACAAATCTCACATTCTACAAAACATTTAGAGAGTTAAGCATTTTGGGGAACAACATGATGTGATTTAAAAATTAGCCAAAAGATTGTTTTCAAAATTTTTTACATAAACGGTTGCTTTTTAATTTTTCTTTGCATATACTGTTTTATAACAGATTAAAAAATATTAAGTTGTTATATAAAAAAGGAGGGTAATCATGGAACAAGCAGCGTGCTGTGAATGTGGTAAAAAGTTGGAGCAAAAGAGTTTACCGCTTGTGTGTGATCACTGTTTATCAAAAAGTGAGGAGTAATTTTTTTTGCACATTCTGTGTTACTACAGATTAATAAAATAATTTATGTATTATAACAAAGAGGAGTGGCACGATGTCGGTAACTGAGGATGCGAAATCAGAAGATCAATTGAAACAAATTGAAAGAGAAATTCTGACGGACGATGCGCTTGAATTTCTTTCAGCATTGCACCATCAATTTAATGCGAAGCGATCGGAGCTGTTGGAGAAACGAAATGAAAAGCAACAGAAGTTGAACGAAGGTGAATCGTTCCATTTTTTAAAACAAACGGAGCATATCCGAGAGGGCGACTGGACCGTTTCTGAGATTCCTGAAGATTTACAGGATCGCCGGGTTGAGATTACCGGGCCAGTCGATCGAAAAATGATCATCAATGCGTTAAACTCTGGAGCCAAAACATTTATGGCTGACTTTGAAGATGCGACAAGTCCGACATGGAATAATATCATGAACGGCCAAAAAAATTTAAAAGATGCGATTCGAAACGAGATCGATTTTGAAGCGGAAAATGGGAAGTTTTATCAATTAAGAGAAAATCCAGCCGTCTTGATTGTTCGTCCGAGAGGTTGGCATCTGGAAGAAAAGCATCTCGAAGTCAACGGTGAATGCATGTCCGCAAGTTTAGTGGATTTTGGTTTGTATTTTTATCACAACGCAAAGGAATTGATCGAGCGAGGTTCTGGACCCTATTTTTATTTACCGAAACTTGAGACCCATCAAGAAGCAAGGCTATGGAATGACGTGTTTATTTTTGCACAAGAGTATACGGGGATTCCACTAGGAACCATCAAAGCGACTGTCTTGATCGAAACCATTTCTGCGGCGTTTGAAATGGATGAGATTTTATACGAATTGAAAGAACACTCAGCTGGATTGAACTGTGGCCGGTGGGACTATATTTTTAGTTTTATCAAGAAGTTTCAGCATCATGAGCATGTGCTATTTCCTGACCGCAAGCTGGTCACGATGGAGGTGCCGTTTATGAGAGCGTATTCACTCTTGACGATCCAAACGTGTCATAAGCGGAATGCACCAGCAATCGGTGGAATGGCTGCACAAATTCCAGTCAAATATGACGAGACGAAAAATCGAGCGGCTTATGAAAACGTTCGAAAAGATAAGCTCCGTGAAGTGACAGACGGTCATGATGGCACTTGGGTAGCACACCCGGCGATGGTAGAACTGGCCATGGAGGTTTTTGACGAACACATGCCGAAGAAAAATCAGATCAATAGAAAGTTAGAGGAATTGGTTATTACCGAAGATCAGTTATTGGAAGTACCTGTAGGACCGATTACCAAGGAAGGGCTCGTGACAAACATTGAGATTGGCATCCGGTATCTCTCTGCATGGCTTGCCGGAAGAGGTGCCGTCCCACTGAATCACTTGATGGAGGATGCAGCGACGGCAGAAATTTCGCGGGCGCAAGTGTGGCAATGGATCAATCATCCTGAAGGGAAATTGGAATCCGGCGAAAAAATCACATTCGAGTTCGTGACCGACTTGTTGGATGAGCAATTGAAGGCGGAACATCCACGAGCGACGGCATTATTTTTGGAATTGATTCGTCAAGATGAGTTAGTTGAATTTTTGACCATACCAGCTTATGAACAATTAGTGGAAGGGGAATAAACATGAATCGAATTGAAGCGATGAAAAAAGATTGGGAACAGAATATCCGTTGGGTAGGAGTGGAGCGCCCGTATTCACCCGAGGATGTGGATCGGCTGAAAGGAACGGTGGAAATCGAACAAACTCTCGCAAAAAGAGGATCGGAGAAGCTGTGGAAATTAATCAAGGAAGAGGATTATGTCAATGCATTAGGCGCCTTAACAGGAAACCAAGCGGTCCAGCAGGTGAAGGCTGGTTTGAAGGCAATCTATTTAAGTGGATGGCAAGTGGCCGCAGATGCGAACTTGGCCGGAGAGATGTATCCAGACCAAAGCTTGTATCCGGTCAACAGTGTGCCAAACGTCGTCAAACGGATCAACCAGGCGTTGCAACGTGCCGATCAGATTCATCATTCAGAAGGAGACCACTCGATTGATTGGTTTGCACCGATTGTGGCAGATGCGGAGGCCGGCTTTGGTGGTCAGTTGAATGTATTTGAATTAACGAAATCGATGATTGAAGCGGGAGCGGCTGCGGTTCACTTTGAAGACCAACTATCTTCAGAGAAAAAATGCGGCCATTTAGGCGGAAAAGTACTGCTCCCGACCCAGCAAGCCGTCCGGAACCTGATATCTGCCCGCCTTGCCGCTGATGTCATGGGCGTTCCGACGATCATTATCGCACGGACAGATGCCAATGCAGCCGACTTGATTACGAGTGATGTCGACCCATCTGACGCTGAATTTCTGACGGGTGAAAGGACAGTTGAAGGCTTTTACCGGACAAAAGCAGGACTTGACCAAGCGATTGCGAGAGGATTGGCGTATGCGCCCTATGCGGATCTGATTTGGTGCGAGACGTCTGAACCAAACTTGGAAGAAGCAAAGCGATTTGCCGATGCCATTCATGAAAAGTATCCGAATCAGATGTTGGCCTATAACTGTTCACCATCATTTAATTGGAAGAAAAAATTATCCGATGAGGAAATTGCAGCCTTTCAAAAGGAGCTCGCCAAGATGGGCTATAAATTCCAATTCGTCACACTCGCAGGCTTCCACGCCCTAAACCACAGCATGTTTGAGCTTGCGCGCAAGTACAAAGACGAAGGGATGAAAGCTTATTCCGAGCTACAGCAAGCTGAATTTTCGAGTGAAATTCACGGCTACACCGCAACACGCCATCAACGAGAAGTCGGAACGGGATATTTTGATGAAGTATCACAAGTCATCTCCGGCGGCACCTCATCAACGACAGCCCTAACCGGTTCAACCGAAGCGGAACAGTTCAATAAGTAAAACGAAAAACCGCTCATTCTTTGAGCGGTTTTTCATGGTGGGGAGACTTTCTAGAATTCGAGCTACCCTTTGATTGGTGGTCTTTAAAATAGGGTAGAATGCGAAGGTTTCCAGTTACCCTTTCATAAGAGCCCTCTCAAAAAGAGAAGGGTCGGAAAGTTCGTAGCTACCCCCTAATAGGAACCTTCTCAGAAAGGGTGAGAATAAAAGTTAGTTTTCACCCTCTAATAGAAGCTCTCTCAAAAAGAGTGAGGACCAAAAGTTAGTTACTACCCTCTAATAGGTGCTCTTTCAAAACGAGTAACCTTCCAAAAGTCGCTATTACCCTCCATTAGGAACCTTCTCAAAAAGGGTAGGAACAGAATTCACAACTTACCCTCCAATAGCACCCACAATTCTGGAGTCCACCCCAGCGAGAGCATCAAAATCAATCATTATTTCTCAACCTTATTCAACTTTTTCTTTGGACTTTTTTTCTGAAAATCTTCTGGTTTGATCGTAAAGTAGCTTTCTACCAATTGGTAAATGGACAGCAGTTCGTACAGCACGATAAAATGTGGTGGAAATGCTGTGGTTTTTGGTTTTTCTTCTGCCAGTTCACTTTGGTTGCGCCAAAATAGATCAACTAACTTTTTCAGTTGCTCTCTGTGCTCTTGAAGGTTAAAGTCATCCGATGCTTGTAAGGAATTAGCGACGTTTTCGACGTACAGCAATAGTTTTTCCTTCTCATCATCTGTAAGCCTTAGGTTTTTAGACGCCATAAAATAAACATTATCGATATGGTAATTAATCAGTTTCAGTTGGGTCAGTTGTTTTTCAAGTGCTTTTAGCTCGTTATTTTCCGCTGACGTAAGAGGATGATACGTCGCTTCGCCTTGTTGGTAATTGACGAGTGTTTCGATTTTACCGACTTCAGCTTCCAACTTGTCTAATGTTTTGAGCATTTTCGGATCCTGTTGTTCATCTTTGATGGCGTATTGAAACACAATTTGAATCGTTTCTCCTGTATTTTTCGCTAGTTTTTTTAACCGTGTCGTGATCGATGATTGATATTGAGGTGGCAATAAAAACATATTGACGAGGGTCGAGACAGCCAATCCAATCGTCGTCGTTCCCAACCGGATAAAAAACGATGCAAGCACATTATCGTGGATGACTTCGATCATGGCGACCGAGGTCAACGTAGCGACGAGCAGCCCGTCGAATAATTTAAACCGATATGTCGTAACGATCGTAAAAACGGCGGCCAAGGCATAGGTCAATGCTGAGTGACCAAATAATGAAATAAAAAGCACCGCATAAAATGAACCGATCGCGGATGCTGGAAAACGGACAATTCCTTTTTTGATCGACTGGGCCACCGTCGGCTCGACAGTCACAATCGCTGTAATCACAGCAAAGACGGGTGGCCATCCGATCAGCTCGCAAATCCAAGCCGTAATAAAAATGGCCACACCGGTTTTCAAAACCCGACTCCCTGCAAAACGTTTCATTCTTTTTCATCTCCAATAGTTCACTACCTCTATTTTTTCACTAATGGAGAAATATTTCAATCTCACCCGTTTTCTGTAGGTCAGTCGCTATTTCGCTCCCATCGTTTCAGTGATGGGTATGGATCGTATGCCCACTCATATTTTCCGTTATCTTTGTAAATGCCATAATGCAAGTGAGGTGGGAATTTCCCTTGCGTTCCCTCAGGTCCATAGCCGGTTGAGCCGACATAACCAATCGTTTGGCCAGGCTCAACGATCGACCCTTCTTCAAGTCCCTCTTCAAATCTCCCTAAATGAGCATAGTAATGGTAAATATTATAAATATCACGAATGCCGATTCGCCAACCACCGTATTTGTTCCAGCCTTTAATTTCGACAATCCCATAGGAAGCAGAGCGGACAGGGGTTCCGTAGCCAGCAAAAATATCCGTCCCTTCATGGATCCGATTTCCGCCATAGCCGCGTCGATCACCCCAAGTATTTCGGTAACTATAATTGAAATATTTCGGAACGATAAAGGACCTTTCGCTCAAATCCAATTCGTTAAACTCATGAAAAATGTTTTCGATGAGACCGATCAATTTGGCTGCTTTTTCTCTGTCATAGTACGTTGCCAAAGCTTTCTCCAGGTTTCCTTCCTCATCGGTCAGCTCCTGTATCCAAGACGCATACGTATACAACACATCTTCATCATTTTCAATATCGGCAATCCCATCGCCATCTCCGTCCATCCCTTTTCCGCCCATCAACTGGATGGCACCTTCTGTGTGTTTCGCCGTTTCGTCGAATGAAAGCAACCCGAACCACGTGTTTGGATCAATTTGAATGCCGATGAGCCGGTCGTCTTCAACACCGTGAATGTTCCGCTCATATTGATCCATCGCAGCTAAGGTATACCACGGCAAGTCTGTCACGGCAGCCGTTTTTCGGTAAAGCCCCATGCGATCCTCGTATTCGGTATCTTCTTCAGCGTTTGTGTGTAGTGATGCGGTTAAAATAATTGCGAGAATCAGGATCAGTATTTGGATAAATTTCCGCATAAACCCGTGTCCTTTCTGAAAAGCCTTTGAAATTCGCTGTTTCTTATTGTCTACAGGTTTATTTTTTTCATGTAGCGAACAACGTAGGAAAATATGGTACACTAATTGTGATGAGGTGATTCACATGGAACTACAAGGCAAACAATTCGATCTGATTTATGAATATAGAGATGCGTTTGACCCTGAAGCGATTGAAGGAAAGTATGTTGATTTATTGGCCAAATATGATTTTATCGTTGGTGATTGGGGCTACGGTCAGCTTCGATTAAAAGGCTTTTATGACGATCAAAACCAAAAAGCGACCTTCGATACGAAAATTTCAACTTTGGAAGATTATTTATATGAATACTGCAATTTTGGATGTCCTTATTTTGTATTAAAGCGCATTGATCAATAAACCTTGTACTGCCTTTGTGGGTGGTGCGGGGTTTTTTTGATGGAAATAGGGTTTTTTGAGGGAGCTGCCTGAGTTTTTCTTTTGTGAAAATGAGGTTATCTAAGGGCGATATTGCAATTTTGCGCATTCGCGCTTACTGCTGATTCCTCGTATAATGAGCTTTACCATAGTAAGGAGGAAAGCCATGATATACAAAAATCGCAAAATCCCCATCGAACTCGACGTCTTATCATTCCTGCAAAGCCGCGTAAAAATGAACCCACAGGACCGACAACATTACATCCGTTTGAAAAAAGGATTTGAAGGCGAAACCCAATTTGACCAGCTGATCGAGTCACTCGATTGCGACTATCTGATTTTAAATGACCTCATGCTGGACCATCAGGATACCGTTTTTCAATTGGACTCGCTGTTGATTACCCCGGAAAAATTAATTCTTTACGAAATCAAAAATTACCAAGGCGAATTCGTGTTGGAAGACGACCGACTATACAAGCTCCCGCAACAAGAACTAGTCAACCCACTCCACCAATTAGGACGGACGGTTCCCTTATTGAAACAGCTCCTCAGAAAAATTGGGTTCAACATTCCCATTCAGCCGTACGTTGTTTTCGTGAACCCGAACTTCACCCTTTTTATTCCCAGGCCGATTCCTTCCATCATTCTGCCCACACAAATCAATCATCACATCAATCAGCTGAACAACATGACTTCCAACCTCAAACCCACTCACCACCAACTAGCTAAACAACTATGCGAACTGCACCACACCCAATCCCGATTTACAAAAATACCAACCTATCCATATGAGCAAATTAAACGTGGGATATTTTGTTCGGAGTGTGGGGGCGGGGAACTCACTTTAGAAGGCAAAGGTCGGAATTTATATTGCGGAATATGTAAATATTGTGAGTCGGCCGATCAGGCGGTGATCCGATTAGCAAAATCATTGCAAATTCTTTTTCCGGATAAACAGTTAACCACCTCGTTGATTGTGGAATGGTCAAATGGCTTAATTACACAAAAACGTACGAAACGAATCTTAGACAGTAACTTTAAGATAAAAGGAACTAACCGATGGAGGTATTACGAATAATTAGGTTGTCATCGACATTCGGTGTGAAAATAATCATCAAATGTCGATGATAAGCCGTCTCATCGACATTCGGGTGAAAAATAGGCATCAAATGTCGATGACAAGCCGCCTCATCGACATTCGGGT
>CALGNY010000008.1 GCA_937958375.1 uncultured Bacillaceae bacterium | reverse complement strand
TTTATCGGCAGTTAACCGGCAATAATCAGCAATCCCCACCTCCCAACAAATCAATCCCACAAAAAAGGATCAGATCCGTTATCTGATCCTCCTAATTTTCATTTTCAACAACCGGGTTTTGGGCTTGATAAATTTCCCGCTCCAGTTCGTTGTTATATTCTTTTGTTTCTTCCGGTGTCCATCCGAAGTATTCTTGCATCTCCCGGATAACGGGTTCTTTATGTTCTTTCACAAAGTCAATATCGAAAAATAGTGCTCCGGTACGGCGGATGAAGAAATCGGTAGGTTTATAGACGGCTTCGTGATCGAGGGTGTATCTCAATTCGGCCCACAGATCTGCGTCTAAAAACACATGCTCCCGAACAGCCATTTCGTAATTTTTCACAAGTTCTTCAGTGTTTTTACCGTATCGGTTCAGCCAACGTGTCAGCATTTCTTCGGGATATCCGGTTTCAAGCATTTTCTTTTTAAATGCCTGAAAGCCTTTCGATCCGCCGACCTCGCCACCTGCCAATGCCATTTTCTTCGTTTTGGAGGCTGGGATTTTCCTATTTTTTTCTTCTTTTAATTGGGAGGCAACCAGATCAACGACCTCTTGAGCCATTTTCCGATATCCCGTTAATTTTCCACCTGCAATTGAAATCAAATTCGAATCCGAAATAAAAATCTCGTCTTTCCTGGATATTTCAGACGGATCCTTACCGGATTGCTGAATTAATGGGCGGACACCTGCCCACGTCGACTCGATATCTTGCTCATTGACATAAACGTTCGGAAACATTTCGTGAATCGCGCGCATTAAGTAAGTCCGGTCTTCCAAGGTTGCTTTTGGATGAGCGAGGTCACCTTCATATGCAGTATCCGTTGTGCCGACATATGTTTTTCCATCACGCGGGATGGCAAAAATCATTCGACCATCCGGTGAGTCAAAGTAAATGGCCTGAGTCAATGGGAAAACGATATAGTCAAAGACGAGGTGAACCCCTTTCGTATGAAAAAGTGGCTTCTCCAATGCTGGATTGTCTTTTGACCGTAATTCATCCACCCACGGGCCCGTCGCATTGACGACTTTTTCACTGTGGACCTCATGTGATTTGCCGTTCAACTGGTCGACCACCTTCACGCCGACAACCTTCCCATCGCGATAAATGAACTGCTTGACTTTCATATAATTGAACGCAGAGGCACCGTGCTCCACCGCTTTTTTCAGCACTTCCATCGTCAACCGTGCATCGTCGGTTTTGTATTCGACATAATAGCCGCTGCCTTTTAGCCCTTCTCGGCGGAGCAACGGTTCACGTGTCAATGTTTCCTCTTTGTCGAGCATTTGGCGCCGTTCATCTTTTTTTACACCGGCCAAAAAGTCATAGAGCCGGAGCCCAACATTCGTCGTCAGCGAGCCAAACGTACCATCTTCATAAAACGGCAGCATCATCCACTCCGGCGTTGTAATATGTGGCCCGTTTTGATAGACGATCTCCCGCTCTTTTCCGACATCTGCAACCATTTTGATTTCAAAGTTTTTTAAGTATCGAAGCCCGCCATGAACGAGCTTGGTCGAGCGGCTGGATGTGCCGGCAGCAAAATCCTGCATATCAAACAATGCCACCCGTAGCCCTCTCGTCACTGCATCCAATGCGATTCCTGCTCCCGTAATACCGCCACCTATGATAACCAGATCAAATGAATCCGTTAATGTTTCTTTTGCTTCGTTTCTGGATCGATTCGAAAATCCCATAATTCTCAAGCCCCTCCTTTTTGAAGGAAAAACCATTCTATTCTGTAAACGCCTGGGTTGCTTTCACCGCGCG
>CALGNY010000007.1 GCA_937958375.1 uncultured Bacillaceae bacterium | reverse complement strand
GTCACTCCAGTGTCATGTTTTTCTTCATTTTATCAGAAGTTTTCCGGTGATTCATCTCATGTGGGAGAGGGCTTTTGAGTCTTAGACCAATCACACCCACAAGAAAGGCTCAATCCTGACCGGATATGTTAAACTAAGTCATGAAAGGAATGATTGAAATGTATTTTGTCGATCGAAAAAATATTGAAAATACATTGTTGTACTACAATGGCTTAATCGAAGTGTTTGAACAAAATGAAGCCGTGAGTTTTCTGGAAAAGTTAGGGATTGAGCGACTCGCACAAATGGTGATTGAATCATTCATTGATGTGGGTAATATGGTCATTGACGGGTTCATCATGAGGGACCCTGGAAGCTATGAGGACATTGTCGATATTATGGTGGATGAGCGTGTGATTCCAAAAGAGCATGAAGCGGCTTATAAAGAAGTGATTGGATTGCGCACGAAGTTGGTCCGTGAGTATACGAATATCAACCATGATGAAATTGTGGAGACGCTTCAGAGAAATATTGATACGATCCAACATTTTCGTCCGCTTGTGTTGAATTATTTAGATGAAGAGCTTGGGCCAATCAATGCGTTTCATGATCCGAAAGAATAGCTCAAGCACGATTGGATAACAAGGGTCAAAGGAGTCGACATCGATGAAAAAATACGAAGGCTATTTGATTGATTTGGATGGTACGATGTATCGCGGGAAAGAGCCGATCCCAGGTGCCAAGGAGTTTGTCGATGAGTTGCGCGCTCGGAAAATTCCATATTTATTTCTGACGAATAACTCGTCCCGTACCCCCGAACAGACAGCAGAAAAGCTGAAGGATTTCGGTATCGATGCTTCTACGGAACAGGTCATTACCGCATCACTTGCAACAGCGGCTTTCATCAAAGAAAAACTGACAAGCAGAAAAGCGTACGTCATTGGTGAAATGGGGTTGACTTCCGTATTGGAGCGAGCTGGGATTGAGATTACAGATGGGGAAGCGGACTTAGTCGTCATGGGCATCGACCGTGAAACTACTTTTGAAAAACTGACACAAGCGAGCTTGAATGCTCAAAACGGAGCGTACTTGCTTGCGACCAATCCGGATATCAAAGTACCGACCGAACGTGGCTTCACGCCGGGGAATGGTGCATTTGTTGATTTGGTCAGCCGAGTCGCGAATAAACAGGCGACCTTTGTCGGAAAACCACAACCGTTCATGATGGAGTTTGCCCTTCAAAAGCTAGGAACCTCACGAGAAAACACCATCATGGTCGGTGATAATTATCACACAGACATTATGGCAGGGATTGAGTCGGGGCTTGATACGCTGCATGTCGAAACAGGCGTGACCTCCAAAGAAGAGCTTGCCTCATACAAGACACAGCCGACCTATTCGATTCACACATTATACGATTGGTTTAGCCAGGTGGATGAGACGTAAAAAATCAATCATCATCCAGGTCGAGCGCTTCTTCGTTGCTGTGGGCCAGGCGACTGGATGCCGCAGCAGCAATCGCGCCGACGATATCATCTAAAAACGTGTGCGTGCCATATCGTTTATCATTTAGTTTTTTCAAAATGCCCGGCTTGATTTTGTCGATGTAACCGAAGTTCGTAAAGCCAATCGACCCATATACATTAATGATCGAAAAGGCAATGATTTCATCAATGCCGTAAAGCCCTTCGTCATTCTTGATAATGCTTTGAAGCGGCTCTTCAAATTGGTCTTGTTCGGCGAATTTATCCAATTGAATTCCAGTCAGAATCGCGTTTTGAACTTCACGTTTTTTCAATACTTTACGAATGTTTTCCATGCACACTTCCATCGTAAGATTTTCATGGTAAGGGCTTTGCAGGTGATGTACCAATTCAGCGATGTCTTTCAGCTCAACACCACGTTCATTCAATTGTTTGATAACTAATTCTTCTAATTTACTCATCGTTACCACATCCATTCTCTATTTCAATTTCATCATTAGGTTATACGCAAAAACATACTTCATTCGAATCAAGGAGGCGATTCAGGTGGCTAAACCAACGATTTATGTGACACGAAAACTCCCTAAGGAAATTATATCAGAATTAACAAAAAATTATCAGGTAAAAATGTGGGAAGAGGAAGAACAACCGGTCCCAAAGGATGTATTAGCAGAAGAAATCAAGCAGGCGGATGCGATCCTATCTATGCTTACAGATACCATTGATGACAATTTATTAAACATGGCAGAAAATTTGAAGGTTATTGCGAATTTGGCGGTTGGCTTTGACAATATCGATATTGAAGCATGCGAAAGACGAGGCATCACCGTCACAAATACCCCGGATGTTTTGACCGATACAACGGCAGATCTTGTGTTTGGCTTGTTGTTGGCGACTGCCCGCAGAATTCCTGAAAGTGTGGATTATATTAAAGACGACCGCTGGAAAACATGGTCTCCGTACATGATGGCTGGCTCAGATGTTCATCATAAAACGATTGGGATTGTTGGTATGGGTTCAATTGGTGAAGCAGTTGCCAAGCGTGCAACAGGGTTTGAGATGGAAATTTTATATCATAACCGGAGCCGAAAACCTGAAGCGGAGAAAAATTTAGGTGCAACCTATGTTTCCTTTGAGGAGTTACTTGAGCGGTCAGACTTTGTCGTGACCATGGTTCCGTTGACACCTGAAACAAAAGGGATATTCAATCGAGATGCATTTCAAAAAATGAAGGAAAATGCATTTTTCATCAATGCTTCCCGTGGTGCAGTAGTGGTAGAAGATGATTTGGTTGAAGCGATTGAAAAAGGAGAGATCCAAGGAGCAGGGTTAGATGTTTTCGAAAATGAACCAATTCACTCTGATCACCAAGTTCTTCAATTTGACCAGGTTGTCGCACTGCCTCATATTGGGTCTGCCTCGATGGAAACGAGGAATCAAATGATCGAGCTTGCCGCAAAAAACATCGACCGGGTGCTGAAAGGCGAGGAACCGATTACACCGGTAACAACGATTGCAAACAAGAATTAGGAGGCTGGGACGAAACTAAGTTACTCTTCTCTAAAACTGAACCATGCATAATATAGCGAAGGAAATATACGTAGACTCCTGGGGGAGGAGAGGCCTAGTTGAGACCCCGAAGTGCTAGCACGAGGAGGCTCAACAGCCGCCCCCGGAAAGCGTAGTATATTTCCGTAGCGGTGATGATGCACTATT
>CALGNY010000006.1 GCA_937958375.1 uncultured Bacillaceae bacterium | reverse complement strand
AATCAAAGAGCGTTGACCATGACGTTTCGACGATGATTGGCTCTAGGCAAATATGGCAGTGCATGCTAGTTCATCTCCTTTTTGACCTGTTGGCCTTCGTGATTTTTTACTTTAGTATACTGTCGGGCATTAACCATCGCTTTCGTTTTCACTTGATAAAAAAATGTGACATCCCCATGTGGATCGTCCGCACTTCTTCCCGCTCGGCCGGCGATTTGGATAAGGGCCGCTTCGTCAAACACCTCATGATCCGCACCGATGACTGCGACATCAATCGATGGAAACGTCACACCACGTTCGAGGATGGTTGTCGTAAGTAATGCTTCGTGCTGAAAGTTACGGAATTCATGAATGAGTTTTTCCCGGTCGGGGCTTTCCGAGTGCACGTGCGGGATACCGAGCTTTTCAGATAGCGTTCGAGCATCACGGATTGTTGGTGCGAAAAGTAAAAATCTGCGGTTGTTCGTGCGTCGTTTCCCAATCCATTGTTGAATTTTCAGAGGGAGATTACCTTCTTGAATTGCCTGATTTAGTTTAAATATTTGCCTCAATTTCGGGACAGGTAGCGGATGACCGTGATAGCGAAGTGGGATGGAAACCGTTTTGATTCGGTTGAACTGTGAGGCGAGTTTCAGGTTTAACCGTGGTGTGGCGGTCAGGTAAATGAGTGCGTGTGCGGGTTTGACCGCCCGCTTCACTGCTTTAGGAAGAGATTTATCGTGATGATACGGAAAAGCATCGACTTCATCGACAATCATGACATCAAAGGAATGCTTGTACCGAAGAAGCTGGTGTGTCGTCGCGACGACTAAATGGGCAGCTTGGTCACGGTCTTTGGAGCCGCCATATAAAGCTGCGACAGTGATCGTCGGAAAGTCGCGTCTGAGTCGTGGAGCAAGTTCGCGGACGACATCTGCGCGTGGGGTTGCGATACACACCCGGAATCCGTTTCTGAACGCGATCCACAGACCTCTATAAAGCATCTCTGTTTTTCCTGCCCCACAAACCGCATGGATCAGGAGCTTCGCTTGTCCCCGAATCGCTTCCATCATCGCATTGGCTGCCTTGCTTTGTAGAAACGTCAATTCCCCTTGCCAGATGGACGGCTGTTTAATCCGAGCAGGTTTTGCGGGCGGTCCTAGCCATTCGTAGAGCGGTTCGGTTGTGCTTACACGCCCCATCTGGATGCAATTTCGGCAGTAGATGATTGGTTTGGATTGGTTATTTGTTGGTGTGTTTTTGGTGAATTGATTGACGGTTGTGGTTGGTATTTTTCCGAAA
>CALGNY010000005.1 GCA_937958375.1 uncultured Bacillaceae bacterium | reverse complement strand
AATTATTCTTCATCCAATTCAGCTAATACCCCATAATGTTCATCATTGATCGAAACAATTTTTCCTTGGAAGCCACTTTGTTGAACACGATCAAGCAGCTCATCTTCAGTTATCCGAATATCAACAGGGGGACCGGATTCCGTTTTCTTCGCTTTCCATTCAAGGAGCAAAGCTTTTCCACCAGGTTTCATGATGCGTTTGATTTCGTTTAACGCGACACCCAAATCATCAACTTCATGCAAAACGAATGCGGCCATGACTTTATTCACCGATTCATCTGGTTGATGAATATGTCCAAGATCGCTGAGTAAGTACCTGACATTCTCAATATCTTCTGCTTCGACGTACGCTTGAAGCAAATCAAGCATCCCTTGTTGGGCATCCACTGCTGTAACCATTTCATCGGTCATTTTTGCAATCGGTATCGTGAAAAAACCATTTCCGCATCCCAAATCAGCAACTTTATCATTTTTCTGGATCTCAAGATGGGAAAGCACCTCGTTTGGGGGCAATGTCGTTCTTCGCTCTTCACTCAATAGAAAATCCGCATGCTTCGGATCAAATTGATGTTCACTCATATCGATACACCTCTTCGTTTAAATACTGAACTCTCTATCACATTGCCTGTTTATCTAAAAATCTAAACATAAAGAGCCAGGGATTGTACTCCCTGGCCATAAATCAGTTATTCCATATGTTTTTCAATGAATGAATACAGTCGATCGATATATTCCTCTTCATACATGACGATCGCTTCACCGTGGCTTGCATTTTCGAAGATTTCGATTTCAGCTTCGCTACTGGTTTCCTCATATAATTCCATTGCCATTCGGGTTGGCACAAAGGTATCGCTTCCCCCATGCAAGTATAAGATCGGGACGTCTGCCTTTTTCACCTGGTCTAAAGCGGATGCTTCATAAAAAGAATAGTCCGCACGTATTTCAGTGACCATACTTGTCATCGGCAACAATGGAAAAGCAGGTAAATTAAACATTTGCTCCATTTGATAACTGAAAAGATCATACGTGCTTGAAAATGGACTGTCTGCCACAACGGCTTTCACTTGTGCTGGAAGCTCTTCACCGCTCGTCATCAGAACGGTTGAACCACCCATGGACAAGCCGTGTAAGATAATTTCAGTATCCGGTCCTTGTTTTTCGATAATCGTGTCGATCCAATCTAAGTAATCCAAACGGTCATGCCAACCAAATCCTATGTAGTCGCCTTCGCTTTCTCCGTGCCCGCGTAAATCGGCTGTAAATATGTTATAACCTAAATCTTCGTAATAATATTGTCCGTAAAGCGCCATGTCCCTTGCTTTACCGAGGTATCCATGAGCAAAAATCACCGTTTTGTTTGTCGGCTCTTCGGCTTCCAAAAAGTATCCGTTCAGTTCTAACCCATCGAAGGACTCGATTTCCATCGGTTCAAAATCCATTTGGTTAAACCAACTTCGCCAGGAACCTGTCAGGAAAACATCCATGGTTTCGGCGGAAACGACAAGATCATCATTGTCCTGCAGAAATGTTTTGACCTCTCGCTTAATGGCCAAATTATAAAAGAAGTTACTTGCCACAATACTTGCTGTGACCAGTAACGTTAAAGCCACCAGACCACTAATCACCCAACGTTTTCTTCTTTTCGTTTTGAACAAATCCTCTTCCCCTCTCACTGTTGTCACTCTCTTAGCTGTATCTATCATTATACAGAAAATTCGACAAATATAATAGGGGGTAATTGAATAATTCTATTAAAAAATATTGGAAAGGGATTCGGCTGACCCCTTCCCCTGACCACTGTGAAAGTTAAGAATTGATGATGAAATTCACGCCCTCATTCTCATAGATTGTCTGGAAGTCTCCACTTTTGGATAGCTGAGTATACAAATCCTCTGGTGACAGCCATAACATATCATTTTCTATCTCATAACCCGCACCATAGTAATAACAAAGCCACACGAGTTTCGAACAATAAATATATTCCCACGGGTCGGTCAAATCTTGGGTCAAGGTCACCGAATAAACCGGGCGCCGATCCCCTGCCGCCCATTTTTTCCGATATTCACGATAGTAATTTTCCGCGTAACCAGCGGCATCTTTAGCCAGTTGATCGGACAGTGGCCGAAATACGGCATGTTTCGGATGTTTTCGTTTAAACTGACTGATCGAGTCTTTCACGATGGCTGGTTCGCCGCCCGGTGTCTCAATGAGCCTATCTTCTCCGACGACAATCGCTGCATGGCCAAAAATTCCGGTCAATTTTTCATTTACGTTATCACTCGCGACCAACACATCACCCGGTTGATGTGTTGTAAGATTGTTCCGTAATGAAAAATGAAAGACGGCGTCCGCACTATTTCTGACATCCGCTTGGTTTACGATGACCTTCATCGTATTTGGTGTTCTTGCTACCGGCTTGATCAGGTAGAACTCATCCCCTTGCTCGAATGAAGCGACAAGTCGACCGTCTACATAAAACCGGTAATTTTCATAAGAAGCCTGCTCTTTTTTCTGAATTCGAATCCAATGATCATCAAGTGTTACATCAAAAAACGGATTCACATCACTCACCACCCTGACCTTAACTTATTCAAGGTGGTCTGGTTCTGTGCCTATACCGAAATTTACTCGTACAGAACCGACTCATTTTTGCTTGCGGGCAAACCATTCGCTCCGACACATGTTAATAATTTGTAAACATTGGCTGTTCATATTTACTAGGATAATTGAGTCATCTACAATATTTTATAAAGACATGTGGAAAAGGCGGGGTTGTTTTGAATCCTTGGTGGAGTGATCATGCACCTTTTATAGAGCCTTTTGGGCTTCAACATCTGGTGTATATTGCGATTGTTGCTTTATTACTCGTTGGATTGCTGAAGAATCAAGTCTTTGTAATAAACATCGGAAAAAAATTGCGCTCGTTACGTTAATCATCTTTTTAATGCAACAGACCCTTTTATACAGCTGGTATGTGCTTGAAACGGGCTTCGATGTCTCGGAATCATTGCCCTTTCATATTTCCAGGGTCACGTCAATCTTAGGAATCATTTTTCTGATCACGAAAAACCGAAGACTGATGGACATCATTTTCTTTTTCGGCATCTTTGCATATACATCATTTTTATATCCGCAGCGAGTGTACGAAATCTACCATGTAATCGGGTTATCTTTCCTGATTAATCATGTGATTACATTGTTGTTGCCTTATTTCGCATATATCGCATACGATTGGCGTCCACCAGCCATAGCAGTCGTGCGGGCCTATGCGGCTTTTTTGGTATATTTCACTTTCGTCTATTTCTTCAACCCACTTGTCGATGGCAATTATTTTTATTTGAAATATCGACCAGTAGCTAAAGATTTGCCCGAGTACCTTTATGTTCTCGGCACATTACTCGTCACACTGATTGGTTTTCTTATCGCACATTTTGCCATCCGATTCATTATGAAAAAAACAGATAAACAACATGAACCGGTTCAATCCAACGAGGCTCTTTGATCGGATAGCTTTTTGGCTCGGCGCAAGTAGTAACTGATCATGATTAAAATAATGATGGTCACCGTGAAATTGAGAAGAGAGACTGCGATATTCAGCGTCGTATCAAAACTGAAATTCAAAAATCCTAGAAACAAATTGACGATTGCTAAGATCCCGAGCATTTTACTGATGGAATGATAGTGTCTGATTTTGGAGGATGCATCTGAAAAAATGTCAAATGAGCCTTCTTCGGATTTTTTCCGGAAAATTGCCCAGTTCATATCAAAGGCGACGACTTCGATTCCTCCATCTTTCAAAATTTGAAAGTATTCTTCATTCTCCTCTTCGCTTTGGTCACCCAAATATTGAATCCGGTATTGATAGGCCCCTGCTTCACCTTCTTCAAATGTGTATTTCGTAAGGCTGTATTTCACCAGGTGCAAGCCTTCTTGAGCCATCTTGTTTATCCATTTTTCTTCTTTCTCGTAATTGAAAAAGATTCTTCTTTTGACAATCGTCACCGTTCTTCTCCTCCTAAAATTCGTTTTCCATTCCTCAAAAGCTCTTCCAGTCTTCCCACTTCTTGTTTCAGGACATCAAGTCCTTCTCCTGTCAGTTGATACTCTTTTTTGCGCTGATCTTCATGGACGAGTTCAATTAATCCTTTGTTCAGCAAGGACTTTATAGCTCCATACAACGTCCCTGGCCCAAGACTGATCCGATTGTCGGTCAGTTTCTCAACCTCTTGAATGATGCCATATCCATGCAGTGGTGTCTTGACGGCTAATAGAATGTAAAAAACCGTTTCTGTCAGTGGAGGTTCTACCTGGTTTGACATATGCTTCACCTCTTACTATATCGTCACTCGATATATCGTAATACTATTATATCGCGAGACGATATAGCGGTCAATAAAAAAATCACCCAAATACAAAATATTTTTGTATTGGGTGATCGGATATCATTTATTTTACTTCTTGTAGTTCTTTTCGAAGCGGTTTTAGCGCGCCACTCCAAGCATTGACTTGGTCAAGCATCATGTTGACGTTTTGCAAATGAAGCTCTTGTGGTTTGAAAGTTGAGAAGTTTTCAAAGTCTGTGAATAGAGAAAGTGTCGGATGTGCACGTACATCAGCCACCATCAATTCAGCCAAAATTCCACGTAGATGCTCTGCCGCACGCGCGCCACCAGTAGATCCGTAGCTGACGATTCCAGCCGCTTTATTATTCCAAGCTTCTCGAGCTAAGTCCAATGCATTTTTCAATGATGCAGAAATACTATGGTTGTATTCTTGTACGATAAATACAAAACCATCTAAGCGATCTAATTTTTCATTCCATTTAGCGATGCCTTCTGTTTCTGCTTCGCCCATCAATGGCAGTTGATAATCCTTGATATCGACGATTTCATAGTTTGCATCGCCGCGCTCGTCAGCGATTCCTTTGACCCACTCCCCTACTTGCGGGCTAACTCGTCCATCTCTTGTACTTCCTAGAATAATACCGATGTTTAATTTTTCACTCATTATGATTTCCCCCTGTTGTTATGAATAGTTTAGTACTGATTTTGCACAATGGCAGCTTGTTAAACCGCTAAGATAATTCGGTTTCCAGACGGATCTTTCGTGACCCATTGGTTTGAGCTTTCTTTGACCTGTGCTCCTAGTTCTTTTAATCGGTTAATCGCCTCTTGGCGAGCACCCTCATCCGGATAATTGAGTGTATAGGAACTCAAGCCGACACTGTTTTTCGGTGGTGTTGGCGCACCAACGCCATTCCACACATTGACTCCGATGTGATGGTGATAATCAGCAGTCGATAGGAATATAGCTTGCCCACCATATCGGGTAACGACTTTAAATCCAAGCCC
>CALGNY010000004.1 GCA_937958375.1 uncultured Bacillaceae bacterium | reverse complement strand
CATCGTAAATAGGAGGGGAGGCTGTGAGAAAATTTCTTAGCCTCCCTTTTTAGGTGGTTGTGGGCTTCGATATGGATTAGTTACTTGCTGTCAAAGTGGGTGAGAGGCTCCATAGCTTCGAAAACCCTACCCCATACAGACTATTCAACTAGGAGCGGCCCGGATAATTCTTGTTTTCTCAACCTCTTAGCCACTTCAGGATTCAATGGAGCATAATAAGCATCCGCCGCTCGCTCTTCGATTGTTAAAAAGTCATGGGTTAAATCTTGCAAATTGGTGATCAGTGGAACGTTCATTTGTTTCTTCTGCTGATTGATATATTGTCTTCCTTTTTGGTTCATCCCCAACAAACGAACATAAGGGGCTTCTGAGATTGAAGGGACCTGCTCCATTTCAGATTTCTTCAATTGCGTCAATAGATGAACGAATACACGTTGTAATCTCGTGTGTGTATATCGTTTTGTTTTCAATAATGACATCCATTCACTGAAATGACTGGCCTGATGAGCCGTTTCTCTTAGTCGATACTCTAATCCTTCAATTACTCCATGAATGTCTCGTAACATTTCGACAGGGGTAACCTTTACGAGGTACAAAAGATAGGGAAAGTAGATTTCCCATTCGTGCCATCGATTGTTTTCTTCTTGATAGTGATGCAGCTGATTGATGGTGGCCTGTGGTAATGCCTTTTTCGCCAAATCGGTTACTTGATGAACTTTGAAAAGCTCTTGCCTGATGCTGGTTGCACTAGCAATTGAATGCTCAATCGTTTCGTCATGGTACTGGCTTTTTGTGCGTTTTACGGTCTCAGGATTGATTGGCGAGTTTAATTCTTGAATGGCTTTGACATAACTAAAACCAAGAATGTTATTCGGTTGACTCAAGTCGAACGTATCGTTCGTCAAATCAAGTTTTTGATAAGCCTCTCGACTTGCCTGCGGAAAAGATAACCCGGACTGCAATCCTTCTTTCAATGTCTTCTGAAACTGTTCTTTTCCTTTCTCCCATTTTTTAAAGCCGTCCAAAAAAGGATCGATCTCACCGGTTTCACTTCCGAAACAAAGAGAATCGACACCTAGTGCGGTCAATGTCGCCACTGCTCCTTTTGAAAAAAGATCGGCATATTGACAGGCGAAGATATGCGGCAGCTCAACGACAACATCCACACCACTTTGAAGGGCGGCATTAGTTCTGGAAAATTTGTCTATGATGGCTGGCTCGCCTCGTTGCAAGAAATTTCCGCTCATGACCGCAACGGTTACATCCGCTTTCATTTTTTCCTTGGATGCTTGTAAATGATATAAATGTCCATTATGAAATGGATTGTATTCTACAATTAATCCGCAAGCATTCATTTTTCTCGCCCTTTCCGTATTTATTAAGTATAATTTAGAAGGAAAGAAGAGAAAAAATCAAGAAACTTACGGAATATTTATAAGGTGTTAAGAAAATATATTGACAAAAGCTTCATTTCCTTTTAAAATTACTCTTGTTGCCTTGAGGTGATCATAGATGATTATACCGTTACAGAAAATCAAAGCCCATGAGCCTTATACGTTTCATGGTCGCGTTGATGTCTCAGAATTGGAAGAGATGAACAATGACATTCGACAGATCTCAGAAGTCGATGTCGACGGTAAAGCAACGCTCGATGGTAAGGTTTATCGATTCGATTTGAATCTGAAAGGAAAAATGATCTTACCGTGTGCAAGAACATTAGTAGATGTCGATTATCCATTTTCATTTGACGTAGAAGAAAACTTTACGAAGGTCGATTATGAGGCGTCCGAAGAGGATGAAATCTTTCTCGTCGACCGAGAAGTCCTTGACTTAGAGCCCTATATCAAGGAAAATATTCTATTGGGAGTCCCACTTCGCGTCTATAGTGATGAAGAGCAATTGAGTAAGGCTGAAGATGAGGGTGACGGTTGGGAAATGAAAACCGAAGATGCCCATATCGAAGAACAACTCAATGTTCCTAATGAAGAGGATGAAAACGAGGAAGACAAGCCGGTTGATCCGCGTCTCGCTTCGTTAAAAAAGTTTTTTGATAAAGATAATAATGATGAATGATGAAACTGCATTGCTGATTCATTAGAGGAGGTGTAGAAAATGGCAGTACCTAAAAGAAGAACTTCCAAAAAAGTGAAAAATCAACGTCGTACCCATAAAAAACTGACCGTTCCAGGTATGGTTGAATGCCCGAATTGTGGAGAGATGATGAAATCACACCATGTCTGCAAAGAGTGTGGTCATTATGACGGTGATGAAGTTGTTGAAAAGTAAATCATGAATATACAAAGGTGTCTCCTCGTGAGGCATCTTTATTTTTACATAAAAATGTTCTACGTTGAATGATAAATTTGGGGGGATGTTTGTGGAAGACGTTGTGAAATTTGATACATATGAGAGCGGATTAGCTGTGATCACTTTAAACCGACCGGATAAACGAAATGCCATCTCCAAAAAGGTCGTGAATGAACTAGAGACTCATCTGACTACATTAGAAAATAAAAAAGATATCAAACTGTTGGTGATCACTGGGGAGGGCGACACTGCTTTTTGTGCTGGCGGTGATTTAAAAGAATTCCATGGTGAATTAAGTGCTGATGAAGCATATCAATTATTGAAACCAATGAAAGAAGTTCTCTATCGCATTGCAACCTTACCATTTCCTACGCTGGCTTGGATGAATGGTTCCGCCCGAGGTGGTGGGATGGAGCTAGCAACGGCCTGTGATTTTCGGTTCGCCACAAGAAGCGGCAATTATGGATTTGTACAAGGTCAACTCGGCATTTCGACAGGGTGGGGAGGCGGTACGTTGTTATCCGAACGTATTCATCCACAAACAGCCTATTATTGGTTAGTCGAATCCGAGGTAAAAACGGTAGATGAGCTGATTGGCTCTGGCTTCGTGCAGAAAGAAATTCAGGGGAACTTCACTCCACATGCTGAAGAGATCTCGATGTTTTTATCGAGAAGTCTCGAACAACTCTATGGTTGGAAAAAACAGAGGCTATCCCGGAACTCTTTAGAAATACTAGCTCATACCATGGAAGAAGAAGTGAAAAGTTGCAGTAAACTGTGGGAAAGTGAGGCTCATATTGAAGCTGTCAATCGTTTTTTTGCAAAAAAATAAGGATGTCAACTGAGATAGTTGATTTTTTTCGTCTATCTTCTTACCCCTTTGCATAAATTGATAATACAGTTACAGTTGAAGGGTTAAGGAGGGAAAGGTGTGTGGCGACACGTCAAGATTCGTGGACAAAAGATGAGGATTTAATATTAGCCGAAACGGTCATCCGTTACATACGTGAAGGCAAAACGCAGATGAAAGCTTTTCATGAGGTCGGTAAACGATTGAATCGAACGCCTCAAGCATGCGGTTTTCGGTGGAATGCAAATTTACGGAAACAATATAGTAAAGCCATCGCTTTAGCAAAAATGGATCGAAAAAATGTCAAAGGAGATTCTTCGTCAGTCATTCATACGTTTTCAAGTCAAGTGAACGATTCAACCAAAAAGCTAGAAACCTTTGATGAGGTTATCCATCAGTTGGAACGATTGAAAGGTGAGTACACCGAGCGGACTAACTCGAATGAATCGAGTGGGGAAGACATCGATGAATTGAAGAAGAAATTGGCCTTATATGAAGACTTCTTAAATGAAATATCAGAGAAAATTAATGCGTTAAAAAAAGTGAGATAAACAATTACACCAAGCTTCCAGCTAATGTGGGAGCTTGGTTTTTTGTTTTAGGATGACGTATTCTCTGAAACACCTTCTGGCATCCAGATATATGGGTTTTCACCAAAGTCACGATCGACTTCATAGTGAGCGGGTTGGAAGCCCATCTTTTCCCAAAAATCATGTGAATTGACTCGAGCATTCGTTTTGATCGGTAAGTTGAAGCTTTTTGCATATTCAACCAGGGCTTTCCCGAAGCCTTTCCCACGATAGCCATCTAATACCTCGAGTTTCCATAAAGCCAAATAATCTTGTTTCGGTTCAAAATAATAATCGTATTTAGCTTTTACTTTATACAAACTCATTCGTGCTACGAGCGAATCCCCATAATAAATGCCATAGAAAGGTGACTCACTATTATTTTCGATCATATCGTGTTCAAGTTCTTCTTTCATGGAGAGTTCTTGCATGCCATATTGCTTGAATTTCTTGAACTCTTCAATCGTTCTAAAGTTAATCAATAATCGTTCAACTCTCTCAGCCATACCATTTCCTCCTTTTCTTTCTCTACTATTAGTATAATATATTGTTTCAGAATTTTAAATGAAATCGTTATCATTTGTTCTTTCTGCTGGCTTTGATATGGGGGTTCGGTAATGTTATGTGCCCGTGACCGGTGGATATGTTCCCGACCGGTGACATTATGCGCCCGGGAAGAGTAGATATGCGCCCTTTCAGCGAGGATATGTACCCTTCGTGAAAAAATATGTGTCCTTCAGGCGAAATTATGTGCCCATGAAGAATAGATATGTACCCGTCAGGCGAAATTATGCGCCCGTGGAGAATAGATATGTGCCCATGTGAGCGAATATGCGCCCTACCTGCATCAATATGGTCCGAGAAGAGTAGATATGCGCCCGCCCAGCGAGAATATGTGTCCTTCGTGAAAATATATGTGCCCGTCAGGCGAAATTATGCGCCCGCGAATGGGGGATATGCGCCCACCCGATAGCTAAATGGTCCCTAGAAGAGTAGATATGTGCCCGCCAGACAAAATTATGTGCCCATGGTAATAATATTTTAACTGAATTCATCCAAATTCCACCCCACAGTAATTTCATATTACAATCGGGGGAAGAAATTCTATGAATGTTATAGTAGAATAAATAGAAAAAGGATGGTAACGATGAACATTGGAATCATCGGTATGGGTGCAGTCGGGATGTTTATCGCTCACCGGTTGTCGAGTCAGGGTTTCGCTGTCACTGGTTATGTCAGGAGAAATGACCAAAAGACAGATTTGGATCGACACGGTATACATATGATGGATGAAGTTGTGCGGATTCCTATAGAACTTTTTGATAAGCTTTCGGCTCATGATGTATTTGTGATTGCGACGAAAAAAAACGATAACGACCAATTATATCAAACATTTAAAAAGAAGTTTCCATCGAGTCAGTTGTTATTCGTTCAAAATGGCATGGCGGATGAAGTTGAGCTTAACGGATTAGACCAAGCTGTTTTTATGGCGATTTTTGACCATGGGATTACGCGTCATGGAAATTATCGGATCGAACAAAAAGGTTTCGGAAAAATGGTGATCGGAAGTTGGTCCGACGACCACCGAAACCAGGCGGAACAATTGGTGGAAGAGCTGAACCATCATCAATTCCCGGTTTACTTCGATTCAGATGTGATGATCCGGAAAAAAGAAAAGTTGGTCATCAATTGTGTCATCAATCCGTTGACAGCTATCTGTGACATCAAAAATGGTGAGATTCTAAACAACGATTACCTCAAGGAAGTAGCTGAAAAATTAAACCTAGAAGCATGTCGTGTGCTTGGGTTACCTGCGAACGAGCTGTGGATAAAAATTGAAGAAGTTTGCGAAAAAACTGCTGAAAATACATCGTCCATGTTAGCGGATCTGCAAAACGGAAAACCAACTGAAATCGACCATTTAAATGGTTATTTGGTAGCTAAGGATGCGCATCGAACACCGACGCATCAAATCATCCAACTACTCGTCAAATCCAAAGAGAAGAATCGAGGAATACGAAATTGAATGTTTTATCCACTATACTTGCTTTGTTGACGACGATTCCCTTTCTGACTTTTTTTATCGTCTTCATTGTTTTGAAAAAAATTACGAAGCGTTCGACTTATTCCACAAAGATGGCCGCTGATTTATCGGTTATTTTCTTTCTCATATCGATCAACGGATTGACGATGATGTTATTTGACCGATTGATTCTTTTGGAAATCGTGGTCGGCTTTGTGATTTTGGTCGGTATCTTTCTGTTTATTCAATGGAGAAGAGATGAAGATATTCTGCTTTGGAGAGCGGTGCGGATCGTTTGGCGAATTGCATTTATGCTCTCGGTCATTGGTTATCTCGTATTGCTCATCATTGCATTCATTGAGTCGTTAATTTAAACATCAAACAGATTAAGTGAAAAGGTTTTACATATTCGATAGAATAGCAGCTAGGTATGAATTGAAAAGTAATGAAGGCAGGGTTGTATGATGAACACCATTCCGGTTCAGTTGAAACACCAATCACAATTGATACAAGACTATCGGGATCGGCAAGAATCGATCTTCACACAATTTGATTATGATCCATTTCAGGTGCGGAGTTATCAGAATCGCCTGAAACAAATTCAACAAATGAATTACAAACGAGAAGAACTCGCAGACATTTTGATCGAACAAAATAAAAAATGGGGTTTAAGCCCTGAAGTGAAAAAGAATATCGTACAGTTGAAAGACCCTGAGTCATCTGTCGTCATCGGCGGCCAGCAGGCAGGGCTTTTAACCGGACCTTTATATACCATCCATAAAATCATTTCTATTATCATTCACGCAAGAGAACAGGCAGACCATCTGCAAAAGCCGGTCGTTCCAGTGTTCTGGATTGCAGGTGAAGACCATGATTTTGACGAGATCAACCATGTTTTTGTCCAAAAAAATACCGCCCAGTTGAAAAAAGTTGCGATACAAGATGATTTGGAGTCAAAACAATCTGTCTCATCACGGCAATTACCGAAGGAAGAAGCACGCACATTTATCGAACAAGTCTTCCGAAGTTTTCAAGAAACTGAGCATACGCAAGAACTAATTCAGCAAGTAAAAGATGCCATTGAGGAAAGCGAAACCTACGTTGACTTTTTCGGCATCCTCATTCATTCGATGTTTAAAGAAGAAGGATTAGTCCTTGTCGATTCGGATGACCCAAGTTTACGTAGGCTTGAGACGGAGTATTTTGTGAGATTGATTGAAAACCAACCCGCCATTTCTGAAGCAGTTGTTGAAGAATTGGAAGCTCAGGCTGATAAAGGCTACATGATCTCGTTGGATGCAAACATGGATGATGGACACTTGTTTTACCATGTGAATGATGAAAGACAATTGCTTATGAAAAAAGATCGCGAGACGTGGATGACCAAAGACGGTGAAACACTGATCACGACAGACGAGCTCATTCAGCTTGTGAAACAATCTCCTGAGTTATTCAGTAACAACGTGATCACACGACCGATGATGCAGGAGATGGTTTTTCCTGTATTGGCATTCCATGCAGGTCCAGGTGAACTCGCCTATTGGTCCGTTTTGAAGAAAGCTTTTCGATGTTTGGACATGACCTTGCCGATTGTCATGCCGAGAATGTCGATTACATTGCTGCAAGCCAATCATCAATCTTGGCTTAACCAGCTTGGATTATCTGAAGAAGAGGTCATCCAAGCGGGTAGCTTCTCACACAAAATGCGTTGGTTGAAAAGAAAACCTAAATATCCGATTGAAGAGACCATTGAAGAAGTCCGGAAGCAAATGAATGTGATTCATCAACCGATTCAAGAAATTGCGACTTCCATTACACCCGACATGGAGAGGCTCTCAAAGAAAAATGCAGAGAAAATCGATCAGGAATTGGTTTTTATCGAAAAGCGGTTACTGAAGGCGGTTGAAGATCATCATCAACTGACCGTTCAAAAATATGATGAGTTGGACTTATTTTATTATCCGAATGGTGGTCTGCAAGAAAGAATATGGAATATCGTGTACTGGATGAATCATTATGGGCTGGATTTACCCGCCCGATTGGCGAGTCTCCCACCGAAATGGGAACACGACCACGTGCTGGTGGAATTGTAACCACTCAGTCACCACCAATCCCCACAATCCGACAAAATTACGTAAAATGTTGAAATAACAAGCTTTGTGACATGTTCAGTCGAATAAACTGAACATGTTTTTTTATTTTTTAAAGATTTTTTTAATAAAAAAGTGGTAGGAAGTGGGGGAATGTGGTAGACTATAAAAAAAGGTGGGGCGAAGTCTATGTTTATGGGTGAGTTTCAACACAATATTGATACCAAAGGACGCTTAATCGTTCCTTCTAAGTTCCGTGAGGGCTTAGGTGAATCATTTGTGCTCACTCGGGGGATCGATCATTGTTTATTCGCCTACCCAATGGATGAATGGAAAATCCTTGAAGAGAAACTGAAGAAATTACCTGTTACGAAAAAGGATGCACGTGCATTCACACGTTTCTTTTTCTCAGGTGCAGTAGAATGTGAAATTGATAAGCAAGGTAGAATCAACGTTCCATCACCCCTCCGCAAGTATGCCAACCTCGAAAAGGAATGCATCGTGATTGGCGTGTCGAACCGAATCGAATTATGGGCTCGCGACAGCTGGACAGACTATGTGGAAGAGTCTGAGGAATCCTTTGCAGAGATTGCTGAAAATATGATGGATTTCGACATTTAGTGATGGAGGGTTTTGAAATGTTTGAGCATTTCAGTGTATTGAACGAAGAAGCAATCGAAGGCCTAGCGATTAAAAAAGATGGAATTTATGTAGACTGCACACTTGGTGGCGCAGGACATGCGAAAAAAATCGTTGAAGAACTTTCCAATGATGGTCGCTTAATCGCTTTTGATCAAGATTTGACGGCGATTGAGCATGCGGAAGAAATATTCGAAGAAACCGAGTCCAAAATCGACTTGATCCATAAAAATTTTGTTCATTTAGAAGACACATTAACAGAACTGCAAATTGATGAAGTGGATGGAGTCTTGTTTGATCTCGGTGTTTCATCACCCCAACTCGATCAAATCGAAAGAGGGTTTAGTTACCACCATGACGCACCACTGGATATGCGCATGAATCAAGCACAAGCACTGAGTGCCTATGAAGTCGTCAATACATGGGCATATGAACAACTCGTCAAATCATTTTTTCGATACGGAGAAGAAAAGTTCTCCAAACAAATTGCCAGAAATATTGAACGTAAAAGAGAAAAAAAGCCAATCGAAACGACGTTGGAATTGGTGGAAATCATCAAAGAAGCGATACCTGCTCCGGCCAGGAGAAAAGGTGGACATCCGGCGAAGCGAATTTTTCAAGCGATCCGCATCGCAGTCAATAACGAATTACATGTTTTTGAAGAAGCATTGCATCAAGCCGCACGACGAGTTGCTGTCGGCGGGCGAATCGCAGTAATTACGTTTCATTCACTGGAAGACAAGATTTGTAAGCAGGCATTCAAAAAATGGAGTTCACCACCCGAGGTTCCGAAAGAAATTCCGTTGATGCCTGAAGAAGTTCAACCACCATTTAAATTAATCAACCGAAAACCAATTGTGCCTGAAGAAGGCGAACTGGAAGAAAATCGTCGATCGAGATCGGCGAAATTAAGGATCTGTGAAAAGGTAACCGACTGGAACGAAAAATATGCCCTGGACTGAAAGGAGATTAGAAAATGAGTGCTGAAAGACTGAGAAGCTATCAATCATTACCACAACGAAACGACAGAACGTCTCAACAACCTGACCGACAAACGCAGCATGCCAAAAAAACGTTATTTACAAAAGGTGAAAAGGTTTTGTATACTTTAGGCATCTTGGTATTAACGTGTTTCGCAGTTTACATGGTCATGTTTTCAACATCCGTCGATTCTATGAACCGGGATATCCAACAGTTGGATCGGAATATTGATGCCATTCAATCACAGAATGTTTCCTTACGTGCAGAGGTCCAAGAGCTAAGTAACCCAACAAGAATCTTGACCATCGCAGAAAAACATGGATTGGACATTAAAAACAGTAACGTGAAACAAGCGAATAATACCCCTTAAGGAAGGGATTTTTGGTGAGAAGGTTCAAAAATAAAAATTTTACGCTCATTTTCTTGGTCAGCGTATTTACATTGTTGTTTTTAGTCGTTATCGGCCGTTTTGTATATATCCAGGTAGGTGGAGAAGTACAGTCGGTCGATTTAATTGATTATTCGGATAAATATCGGCAAACGGGCGGCGAGCTAAGTTATCAGCGAGGTAAGATTTTGGACCGTACGGGCATGGTCTTGGCTGATAATCGTCCGATTTATAAAATGTATGCAATCGTGGATGAGGACTACTCGGAAAATTCACCGACGGCATTACATGTTGAGGACCCTGGAAAAACGGCTGAAAAATTAGCACCCTATTTAGATCGAGAGCCTGCTGAGATTGAGGAAACGATTCGGAATGGGATCGAAAACGATCGGTTTCAAGTCGAATTCGGGAAAGCAGGCGGTGAGTTTTCCGAAGAGACGATGGAAGAAATCAGTGCGTTAGAATTGCCTGGAATTAATTTTGAACAGCAAATGGACCGGTATTATCCAAATGGCCCATTCGCGTCCCATGTATTAGGATTCACAAGGGAAGAAAAAGGAGAGCAAGTTGCCGGCCTCGGTGTCGAATTAGAGTGGGATGAATATTTGAATGGCGAGCCGGGATCGATCAGTTATAAACGGGATAAATATGGCTACAAATTGTTGAATGCTGATGAGACGGTTAAGCCGCCTGAGGATGGCGACCATGTGTATTTGACCATTGACCAAAAGATCCAAACGTTTTTGGAAGATGCCTTAACGACTGTCGATCAGGAATACAATCCGGAACGTATGATTGCTGCGGTGATGGATCCAAAAACAGGTGAGATGCTTGCGATGAGCAACCGGCCAACGTTTAATCCGAATGAACCTGAGGACATAACGAATTGGTATAATGATGTGATTTCGTATCCGTTTGAGCCGGGTTCGACGATGAAAATGTTCACCGTGGCAGCCGCGATGGAAGAAAGCGTCTATAACGGCGATGAAAAATTCAAGTCTGGGAAATACCGCATCAATGAAAATTACCGCTACATCCATGACTATAATGATCGTGGGTGGGGTGAGATTACTTACGATGAGGGAATCCGACGTTCCTCAAACGTTGCCGTTGCAAAACTTTTGTGGGAAAAGATCGGACCGGATACGTTTGAAGAATATTTGGAAGCCTTTCATTTTGATCGGATGACTGAAATTGATTTGGCAGGCGAACGACTGGGTAAAATGGTTTATCAATATCCAATGGAACAATTGACGGCGGCATATGGTCAAGGGTCGACTTATACACCGATTCAGATGATGAAAGCCGCAACAGCGATCGGTAATGAAGGGAAAATGATGAAACCATATGTCATTTCGAGCGTCGTTGATTCGGATACGGAGGAAATTCTGTATAAAAGTGAGCCTGAGGTTGCTGGGGAGCCGATTAGCGCGGAAACTTCAGAACGGTTAAAAGAGTTATTTGGATCAGTTATGACCGACGGAACTGGGCGGAATTTTCAGCTAAATAGTTATTCGAGTCTTGGGAAGACGGGGACTGCCCAACTACCAGACCCTGAAACAGGCGGTTGGCTGAGTGGACCGGGCGACTATGTGTTTTCTTTTATGGGCATGGCTCCGAAAGACGATCCAGAATTGTTGATGTTTATCGCAGTCAAACAACCGGAAATCGAAAACTATTCTCATGGCTCCAGAACAACTTCTTATATTTTCAAAACGGTTATGGAAAACAGTTTGAATTACTTAAATGTCGAGCCAGATCAGGAAGACGCCGAACCGATGGAACCAATTGAACTAGGACAACTTGCGGGATCAACGGTTGAAGAAGTGAAAGGAAATTACGGTGAAAAGGGATTGACGATTACGACGCTTGGTTCAGGTGATGAAGTGATCGATAGTCGACCGTTTGGTGGAGATGAAATTTTTCAGAGTAACCGATTACTTCTTTTGACCGATGGAGAAGTGAAGATGCCTGATTTAACTGGATGGCCTTTACGGGATGTTCTGCATATCAGTGAGTTGTTGGATCTTCAGTTGGATTTTGTTGGGAGTGGCTTCGTTGACGAACAAAGTATTAAGCCAGGAGCTGTCGTGCAGGAGAATGATCGCTTAGTCATTGAATTGAAGAGTAATCTACAACAATACGAAGACCAACTAGAAGTGGTGCCGGAAGGTGAGTCAGAGGGCGAACCGGAAGAAGATTCAAATCAAGATGCTGAGGGCGATGCCAGCCCGTAATCAGGAAGAAGACAATGGTCTAATTAGACAAGCTTTCTCATACAATTGATACAACGCTAGGTTCAGGAGGAATGCCGAGTGAAGCATGTATCGATGCTAACGGTGAGGAAGCGGCTGATCATTGTCTTTTTTTTGTTGGCTGTTTATTTTTTGATTATGTTCGGAAGGTTGTCTTATGTTCAGCTGGTGTCTGGTGACGAAATCATGGAACACGCGGAGGATCTCTGGACAAGGGATATCCCTTTTCAGTCGGAACGAGGAAAAATTGTGGATCGAAACGGTGAAGTGTTAGTCGATAATGCGGTTGCTCCGAGTTTGGTCGTCGTTCCAAGACAGATTGAGGATCCCGAACGAGTCGCCGATCAACTTGGTGATGTGATTGAGATTGATCGGGAAAAATTGATGGATCATTTAACGAAGTCTGTATCGGTCGAAATGATTCATCCAGAAGGAAGAAAACTGACAGACGAGCAGGCAGACGACATCCGAAATCTTAATTTGCCTGGAATTTATTTAGCAAAAGACTCCAAGCGTCACTATCCGCAAGGTACACAACTCTCTCATGTACTCGGGTTTACCGGTATCGATAATCAAGGATTGGCTGGATTGGAAGCCAGCTATGATGAAGAGCTGAAGGGAGAGAATGGAGCACTTTCATTTTTTTCAGATGCAAAAGGTGGACGAATGAATAATCGTTCGAACCGATATACGGAACCCGAAGACGGTCATCAAATGGCATTGACTATCGATGCAGATATCCAGTCCATTGTCGAAAGGGAATTGGACCAAGCGGTTGCAACGTATAATCCCGATAGTGCTTTGGCGATCGTCATGAATCCGCAAAACGGTGAAGTGCTGGCGATGGCAACACGTCCGACCTATCACCCGAATGAATATCAGACCGTCAGTCCTGAGGTTTACAATCAAAACTTACCCGTATTCAGTACCTTTGAGCCCGGTTCAACGTTCAAAATCATCACGCTTTCAGCTGCCATTGAAGAGGGGCTCGTGGATTTGGATAAAGATACGTATTATGATAGCGGGCACATCAAAGTCGAGGGTGCTCATCTTCATTGCTGGCATGATGGTGGACACGGCGAACAAACGTATTTGGAAGTCGTAGAAAATTCCTGTAACCCCGGCTTTGTCACCCTCGGGCAAATGGTAGGTAAAGAACGCTTGTTTACCTACATCCGAGAATATGGATTTGGCGAGAAAACCGGAATTGATTTGGAAGGTGAGAGCTCGGGAATTTTATTTAAAGATGATCAAGTTGGCCCAGTCGAGTTAGCCACGACAGCATTCGGGCAAGGTGTTTCAGTCACGCCGATCCAACAAGTGACCGCGGTCGCAGCGGCAATTAACGGCGGTTACTTGTATGAACCCTATGTGGTCAAAGGATTATATGACCCAAAAACAAATGAACCAATCATGGAGCGGAAGCCGAAAGTGAAAAAGCAAGTCATCTCAAATGAGACATCCGCTGAAGTGAGAAGAGCCCTCGAGCAGGTCGTCAGTAATGGAACAGGTCGAGGTGCTTATGTTGACGGCTACCGGGTTGGCGGGAAAACGGGAACCGCACAAAAAGTAGGGGCGGACGGACGATATATGGAAAACGAGCATATCGTATCATTTATCGGTTTCTCAACCGCAGACAAACCAGAACTGTTGGTCTATGTTGCGATCGATAACCCAAAAGATACCGTCCAATTCGGTGGAGTCGTCGCCAGTCCGATCGCAGGGAGAATTATTGATGACGTACAAAACCATAACAACGTAACCAAACAGGAAGGATTGGAAAAAGAATATCAGTGGCCTGAAGCGCCCCCAGTCGAAGTGCCTGATTTGACCGGTGAAACGATAAATGATTTACAACAATATCTCACGAATTTAGAGATTGATGTTCAAGGAGAAGGCGACCATGTCATCTCGCAATCACCTGAAAGCGGAGTGAAAGTAGAGTCCGGTTCGACAGTCAGGGTTTACATGGGTGAATAATGGTGAATGAAAGTAGTAAGTATGTTTGAACCAGCTAAGTAGGTGGAAAAGTCTATGTCAGTTTGTAGAAAAAATTATATTTCAATGCATTGAAAGCCGTCTCACTACGTTGAGCGGTGAATAAATTAATATCAATGTACTGACAGGCTTTCTCACTGCGTTGAGCGATGAAAAAATGGATTTCAACGCATTGACAGGTGTTCTCACTGCGTTAAGCGGTGAAAAATGGATTTCAACGCACTGAGGCAACCATTACAATTCCAATCAATTGGTGAATAACCTGAAATGGGCCAGTCTTATCGACATTCGTGGTTCAAAAACATCTCAAATGTCGCTGACAAGCGTTCTCATCGACATTCGGCGGCTCAAAATCGTTCAAATGTCGCTGACAAGCTTTCTCATCGACATTCGGCGGCTCAAAATCGTTCAAATGTCGATGACAAGCACTCTCATCGACATTCAGAAGCTCAAAAT
>CALGNY010000003.1 GCA_937958375.1 uncultured Bacillaceae bacterium | reverse complement strand
CATGTTATCGATTCAACAGGTCACCAAAAGAATAGAAGATAAAGTGTTGCTCGATCGTGTTTCTTTCGATATATCTGAAGGTAGCTCTGTCGGCTTGATCGGTCCGAACGGTGCCGGAAAGTCTACACTGATGAAACTGATTTCGGCTTATGAAAAACCAACGAGTGGGGAAATTACGTACCGCGGGCAAAATGTCCAACAATGGAACGTCAAAAAACTCGCTCAGCAGGTTGCCATGCTTTCTCAACAAGGCTTGGCTCCTTATCCGATTCGTGTGTTCGATGCCGTTTTGCTTGGCCGCTATCCTCACCTAGGTTTCTTTCAACGAGAAGGGAAGAGGGATTACCGGTTGGTTGAGGAAGTCTTAGAATTCACATCGCTCACCCATTTGAAAGATCAACTCCTTGATACGTTAAGCGGCGGGGAGAGGCAGCGCGTAGCTGTCGCCAAGGCGATGGTCCAACAGCCGAAACTGTTGTTATTGGATGAACCGACGACGTTCCTTGATATCGGACATCAGTTGAGCCTGTTGAACCTCGTCAACGAATGGCAACAAAAAGAAAACCTCACTGTGATGATGGTTATGCACGATTTGAATCTCGCTGCTCAATTTTGTGAACGATTGATTTTGATGGATGAAGGAAAAATCGTTCGTGAGGGTACGAGCGAAGAAATCATTACCGTGGATGTGTTGGAAAACGTCTACCATGCATCACCCCATGTGATTCGCCATCCGCAATCACATGTTCCTCAAATTCTATTATAAATTTTGCAAGGCTCTATTCTTTACGAGGGATAGAGCCTTTTGATTTCATATACTTCTGTATATTTTTCTATAAAATAGGACGCATAAATGGTTGATATCTAGTATAATATGGACAGTAAACCGAACGAGGAAATGGGGATTACATATATGATTGAATGGAGAAACCTTTACCGCGGCTTTCTTATGGGAATCAGCGATATTATCCCAGGGGTAAGCGGAGGTACCATTGCAGTTGTTCTTGGAATTTATCGAGGCTTGATTGAAGGAATCAACGGCATTTTAACGAAAGAATGGAAAAAGCATGCGGCTTTCCTGGTTCCGTTAGGTGTCGGCGTACTCGCTGCTTTATATTTCTTCAGTGGAATTATCAATTGGTTATTTGAGCATTATCCGAATCAGTTGCAATTTACGTTTCTTGGGTTGATTGCCGGTGTCATTCCATTTTTATGGAGAAAAGCAGAAGCTTCAAAAGAATTTGGAGGGTCCCATTATTTGATCTTGATCTTGGCAGCTATTTTTGTCGGGTCAATGGTCGTTTTCCAATCCGATTCGTCCATTGAACCGATGACGGAATTTGCCGGCACGGATTATATTCTATTATTTTTATCCGGTTGGTTAGCAAGCTCAGCGATGATTCTGCCTGGCATTAGTGGATCATTTTTATTGTTGCTTGTGGGAATGTATACGACGTTTACCTACTCCATCGAAAACTTGGTGTTCGAAGCCTTGATTCCGTTGGGATTAGGAATCGTTCTAGGCTTATTGATCATGAGCCGGATCATTCGCGCATTATTCAATCGTTTTTATTTCCAAACCTACGCGATGATTATCGGTCTCGTCATCGGAGCCCTCGTTGTCATCTATCCTGGCTTTGAGAGCGACATGATGAGAAATGTATTGAGCATCATTTGCTTGATTGCGGGTTTGATTGCAGCCTATGGACTCGGGAAGCTGGAATTGACAGAGGATTAAGCAAAAGTAGTTCGGTAGCGGGGAAGAGGCCTCGTGAGGAACTACTTTTTTGTTTTGGATCGGGTTGGAATGCGGCTGAAAAGCGAACTTAGTGCTGACAGGCGGGCTCACTGCGTTGAGCTTTAATTTTTGCTCTCTCAACGCACTGACAAACAGTCCCTATGCTTAAATACCCCCGATTCAGCAACCAAAACCAAACAAAAACTCCAAGCTCAGCTGATCAGCTGCTGCTTGGAGTTTTCCATTCTTTACTCGGTCAATCGCAAGTATTCTTCTACGTCTTGTTTACAAACCTCAATGGCTTTTTCCCAGAAGGCTTCCTTGGTGATGTCTTCGCCGAGGTGTTTTTTCGCCAAATCTTCGGTCGTCATTCGTGCGGTATCTTGCAGTAGAGCAATGTATTTGTCCTCATAATTTGTTCCTTCTTCCAGAGCTTTTGAGTAAATTGCTAAGGAGAATAGGTAACCGAACGTATATGGGAAGTTATAAAACGGCACGCCCGTAATATGGAAGTGCAGTTTGTTTGCCCAAAAAGTAGGGCTGGTTGTTGCGACGGTGTCAACGTAGGCTTCCCGCTGTGCCTCGTCGGTGAGTGCATTCAACCGGGTAGCGGAAACAAATCCGTTTTTGCGTTCTTCATAGAATCGTGTTTCAAATAGGAAACGGGAGTGAATGTTCATGAAAAAGGCAACGCTACGCTGGATTTTATCCTCTAGTAGAGCAATTTTATCTTCATTGGTCGCAGCTTCTTTGACGGAAGCGTCTGCAACAATCATTTCCGCAAAGGTAGACGCCGTTTCAGCGACGTTCATGGCATACCGCCGGTTCAGCGGATGAACTTCGCGAAGCACATAACTATGGAAAGCATGTCCGAGTTCGTGTGCAAGGGTCGCCACGTTTGACATCGTTCCACTATAAGTCATGAAAATACGGGACTGCTGGCTGCGCGGAAGTCCTGTACAGAAACCTCCCGGACGTTTTCCTGAACGGTCTTCGGCTTCAATCCACCGATCTTCAAAAGCCATTTTCGTGAAATCTGCCATTTTCGGGCTGAAATCTTTGAAATGCTTCATGATGAATGCAGCGCCTTCGTCATAGGAAAGCTTTTGTTGATTTTTTTGAGTGGACGCATTGAGATCATACCAATCGAGTTGGTCTTTTCCTAGTAATTTCGCTTTCCGTTCTAGAAATTGAACGAACGGTGCTTTGTTTTTCGTGATGGCATTCCACATCGCATCCAAGGTTTCCTGCTGCATCCGGTTGTAATCCAGTGGCTCTTTTAACACACTGTCCCAGCCTCTTTTTTCGTACACATTCAAACGGAAGCCAGCCAAGTGGTTCAGTGTTCTGGAAAATAACGCTTCATTACTTTGCCAGACCTCTTCCAGTTTTTCATAGACTTCCTTACGTACAGCCGGATCCTCGTGCGACAATAAATTATTCGCCTGACCGACAGAAAGTTCTTTTTCTTCTCCGTCAACCGTAACCTTGATGGTCATACGGCTGACGATCGTATTGTACATTTGACCCCACGCATGATACCCATCAACGGAAAGGGCAGAAATCAACGACTCTTCTTTTTCGGAAAGTTGGTCTTTTGATTTCGTTCGCCACTCATTCAAAACAAATGAAAAGTCAGCCAGTTTTTCATTCTCGATCAGTTGGTCCCAAACGGTTTGTTCGGTTTTGGCGAGTTTTTGCTCCAACGTATTGAAAGAGGAACTGAACTGGGCACCTAGTTGTGTCAATTCACTACGTAATTCACTGGCTTTCGTGTCACTCATATCTTGTGCTTCTAAACAACTGATGAATCCGCCCGCTTGGCTCAGATCGAGCTGAATCTGTGAACCTTCTTCCAGCAACTCGGCAATCGATTCGGCAGCATTGGCGTTTTCTGGTGTCGAAAAGGTAGTCAGTTTTTCAGAGAATGCATGAACTTTCTTGGTCGTTTCATCCAAATGTTTCCGCAGCTGAGGGGATTCACTTCCACCCTCAAAGAAAACATCCAAATCCCATACTTGTGAATAGGACATCGTATCCCTCCATTAGCCTTCATAATTTTCTAAAACCTATGTCAATTGTAGCAAAAAAGTTATTTCGGATAAAGAATATTTCGGGAATAGAAAGAAATTGGTTTTATAAAAAGAGTTTTTGTGGTTAACGATCTCCCACAAAAACTCCATAAAAACTTATTGCGATTGGAAGCGTATGCTATCAAACTTAGCGACCATTCCATCTCCTTGCTGCACGTCAATCCTTCCGTTTTCTAAGTTGAAAAAACCATCTTCCTTAGGGGAAAGCCGATAAATGGTTTCCAGTTGATCTGCGTAATCAGTCGGACTCTCTGTAAAGATTTGTATTTCTGTAAACGGTACCGAGTTGAGTTGCTCCTTCGATTCAGGTAAATTACCCTCGCCATTCCATTCGATCAAAAACGGAAGTGGGGTGTGGCCGATTTCAAATTCCGGAAACAGCATGCGCCACTCCAGTAAACTCCCATCCTTTCGCGTTCGCTGACCTGGAAATGGTCCTTGATAAGGAATGTCGCTTTTTTGAAAATGTTCGATATAATCATCCATATTCGCAACGCGCAAGGCAAATTGGATCGGCCCTTCAATCCCTTGTTGCTCCGCATAGACGGTTTGTTGGATCAACGGATTGTCGGACTGCTGTGCTGGTGTGTGATCTCGGATGCCGAGCCACTCGATATAACTGTTGTTTTTCATAAATGCTAAGTAATTATACGTTCCCCACTGGGAATGCTCACCGCCGGGTACGGCTTGAAGACCATGAACCGAGCGGAAAGTGGAAGCGTGGGCTTCGGGATTTTTTGAAAAAATAATTAAATGATCAAATGCTGGCATGAACATCAATCCTCCTATTCATTTTTGTCCAATTGAAAAACATTCGCTAACCGTTCGTATCCTTCTAATCGCTTCTCAAATGGGTGAACAATAATGTTAGCGATAATTTCATCGATTTGAAACGCTTTTGCCATCTCCTCGATTTGTTGTTTGACACTCTGCGCATCGCCAACAATCATCCGATTCCGATTATGCTTAACTCGTTCGGCTTCAAAATAAGTATATTGGTGCCTGCTCGCAATCTCGGGTGCCACGAAATGGTCACGCACTTGGCCTTGGTCAGCCATTAACATAGAAAGGTCAAGGGTGGAGGCCAGATATTCAGCTTCTTTTTCCGTTTCACCAACGACCGTGAAGACGGCGGCACTCGCTTTCGGTTCATCACCTTTTTGAGGCGGGATGAAATGGTCATAATAGTTCTGAATCGCAGCCGGTCCACCTTCTGGGTTAATGAATTGGGCAAACGTATAATTGGTACCGAGTTCACCCGCCAAACCCGCACTACCACCGCTAGAGCCAAGTACCCAAACAGGAGGCGTCGTCGGACCGAGTGGAGTGGCCACCATTTGATAGCCTTCCGGACTGCCACCTTCCAGATAGGAAAGCAGATGCGCTACCTGTTGCGGAAAACTATGTACATCAGGGTATTTTCCTCGATTCAACGCATAGTTGACACCAGGCATTCCACCAGGCGCCCTCCCAACACCGAGATCAATCCGTCCAGGGTACAACCCTTCTAAAATTCGAAAAATCTCGGCGACTTTGTATGTGCTATAATGCGGTAAAAGGACACCACCTGTCCCAACCTTGATTCGCTCGGTCGCCTGCGCGATGATTCCGGTCAGTAATTCGGGAGCGGAACCCGCCAAACTTTTCGTGCTGTGGTGCTCACTCATCCAGAATCGTTTATAGCCTAATCGGTCTACATGTTTTGCCAATTCGATCGTTTGTTGGAGTGCTTCTTGCGGATGACTCCCTTGTAAAACTGGTGATTGTTCAAGTACACTTAAATGGATCGACATCATCGACACCTTTCTTTCGTTAGGGTATGATTATAATTGTTTTAGAGATGAAGGTATTTTTCAATGTTTATGCTTTACATAAAGGATGGATTCGTAAATGGCAGAAAATCAAGTTACCTGCATTCGATGCAAAAAACCGATCGAATCGAAATCAGGTTTAGTCGTCTCCAATATGAAAATGGTTATGCGACCGTTTCATAAAGAATGCTTTAAAGAACATGTGCAAATGAAAAGGGAGCAGTCGTCCATGTTTTTTGATGCGATGCCGATCAATGGAACCTACGGCAATGTGATGACACTTATTTTTATCGGGCTAATCATCAGTTTTGTCCTAGTTCTGGAAGTTCCGGTATTTGTTTATGTACTCTGTTTGATTTATCCGATTTACCGTTTGTTCAGTTGGATCTTGTTTGAAAGAAAATTGCCAGGTCACGCATAAAATGAAACGCTAGTCAGAGTCAGTGCTCCGACTAGCGTCATTTTTTTATCGGATTAATTTTAAAATCAAGCTTAAGATCGCCACAAAAATCAAGGCACCGATGATCGCTGGAATAATGGCGATGTCGGCGATGACAGGACCGAATGAACCAAGCAGTGAGTGCCCGATCCAAGCCCCGATCACACCAGCGACGATATTCCCGATAATGCCACCGGGAACGCCGCCCAAAATCAATCCGGCAATCCAGCCAATAATACCACCGACTAATAAATATAGTAAAAATCCTAACATGGTTGATCACTCCTTTCGTTGTTCTAATAAACCTTACCCAAAACGATTTTGAAGTTAAACGTTTATTTATTGGTAGGAAACTGTATGTATGGTTGGATCCGTATTCTGATAAAGCATTACGACTACCCGAGGAGCTAAAAAGATATATGACGATTCGTTATGGGTGTGTAAACATGATGTATGAGCGTGTTTGTTTCGAAAATGGGTGTGAAATTTTTGTTCATGGGTGTGAAATCCATAAGTATGAGCGTCCATTTTCAATCGATTAAAAACTTATGGGTGTCCATTACAGATAAATGGGTGGGGAGTAAAGGAGATTTATTTAAAAGGCTCTGTTAAAGCCCGTTGTTACTATGGTGATTCGCTCTCGGTGGACGCTTTTACCCATAGGGCATAAGGCGACATCTGCGATAAATCGCAGTGTCTTCTATACCACGGGCACGGCTTCAGCTAACTTGGGAAGAAAACCACTTCCCAAGTGGATCTTCAGCTCGTGCTGTTCCCGTTGGAGTCGCCACCTTCGCTCTTCACCATACAACAACTCAGTTAAGAATCTTTATTATCAACACTGAACTTTAACAGAGCCATTTAAAAAAGAACTAGCCGTCGCCCGGCTAGTTCCCATTCATTCACACACTTTGAAAGTCTTTATGCTCTCTCGCCAACTCAGCCATTCGTTTCGATAATTCATCGACCTCGATAGAAACTTCACTAATTTGCTTGATGGTCGTGTTCGTCTGATCTAGTTTGCCGGTCATTTGGTCACTGAGTGAGCGGTTTTGTAAGGTTTGTTCCAAAATATCTTCAAAGAACGAATTGGTTCGTTCCATATTTTCCGTACTATTTTTGATCAGAGCCGTTGTTTTCGTTACCTCTTCGGACACTTCGACGATTTGGTTATTCGTCGTTTGGACGAGCTCCCGTATGTTTTCAATCGAGCCTTTTGTTTGGTCGGCTAGTTTCTTCACTTCTTGGGCAACGACCGCAAAGCCTTTTCCTAAATCCCCAGCCCGTGCGGCTTCAATCGATGCATTCAATGACAGTAGGTTTGTTTGCTCCGATACATCCGTGATAAAGAGCAAAATATCATTGATTTTACTGGATGAAGCCTCTAATTGGTCCATTTTCGTGTAAATATCATTCATTTTTGCTTCGATGGTGTTCATATTTCCTACTTGTGATTCCAAATCGGATTTTCCAGTTTTTGATTGGGTTTCTACCGATGTCGCCGTTTCAGCGGTCGTTCTTGAAAAGGCATGAATCTCATTGGAATCGGCCAATAATTCTTGAATCGCTGCACTCGTTTGTTCGGAAATATCTACCAAGTGTTCAGAAGCTTGCTCGAGATCCGTTAACAATGTCTCTTGGTTTGTCATTTGCTCTTCTCGTAATCGGTTACTCTCAATTTCAAACGTTTCGAGGACAAGCTGTTGTTCCAGACTCAATATTTTTGAAGTCGTTTTTAGTGCCGTCGAAAAATCTTCCTTCGAATCAAATTCGTCGAAATAGATTTCATGAAAAGAATTCAGTAAATCCTGAAAAGAACAGAGGTACCATTTCGGCATCAAACCAATTTTTACGTGAGCCATCGCGATCCGGAAGCGCTGATCTACGAAGGCCTCGTCGATGACACCATTGAACATTTCTTGAATATGTATCGTCAATGTCTTCTTCAGCCGTTCGATCGAACTGTTATCTTCAATGATTTGGATCAAATGGGCTTGATCCTCGATATTTTTATAAAATTGCCCGACGATGGCATCAATATGTTTGGAAACAAGTGGTTGTAATCCTTTTAAGATGGCCAAATCTTCTTTGGTCATATCAATCATTTTCATTTGTTCCCATAAGTCTGAGTCTTCCGGAAGGTCTATTTTCGTGTCTGTCGTATATCCTTCAAATAGCAATTGGCTTTTTTCTTCTTTCTTTGTTTTAAAACGTTTCAGCAAATCGGTCACCCCTCAATTGTGTGTGCATACTAGATTGTGTACATATATTCTATCGGTTACAATCTACGAAATTAAAAGCAAAAGGATAAAAATGTTTAAGGAAAGAGGCTACGTGGAAACTCTTTTACTGTAGGCGATGGTCATCATCGTCCAACAAAAACTTTCGAAAAGGAGATGTTAAGAATGGCTCAGAATAGAAAGAACAACAAAATGTCTCTAGAAGAAGCAGGAAGAAAAGGCGGCAAAGCGACAAGCCGTAACCATGATAAAGAATTCTATCAAGAAATCGGTGAAAAAGGCGGCGAGGCAACAAGCCGTAATCATGACCAAGAATTCTATGAGGAAATCGGTCAAAAAGGCGGTAAAGCGACAAGCCGTAACCACGACAAAGAATTTTATGAAGACATCGGTGAAAAAGGCGGAAACGAACGTGCTCGCCGTAACAACGAAAAATAAAATGAGTACAATTGAAAACCCAAAAAGCTTGCGGAGGTCTTCTCTGCAAGCTTTTTCCTTTATGGATAACGTAACATGTCCATTTATTTTTTGCAAACAGCGATTCCTAATGGGTAATGAAGCCCTTCTCGACCTGGTTCAATCAGGACACCACGTTGGTAGTAAAACTCGACATTTTGGTAGGAAGTAAACAGATCTTCAAATTCCTTTGGGGTCAGCTGATGAACGTGAAACGGAGACCCGACAGGCTTCCCTCTACCTTTTCCAAATGGGGTAGAAATAATCAACAGGCCACCTGGATTCAATAGATCATAATAGTTGGCCAGAAGTTCTTCTTCCTCGGCAATGTGCTCGATTGTCTCGAAGCTGACGATGGCATCAAAGGTTCCCATGTCCTCTTTTAGCTGAGGATCGATTGCATTTTTTACGAGATAAGAAGATTTCGGGTGGTAATATTCTTGTTTTGCGTAGGCGATAATTTCAGGGTCGACGTCGATCCCGATGACTTCTTCGATGACCTTTTTTCGTTGTTTGGCAATCATATGTGTCCCATACCCTGCACCACACGCCATATCCAGGACCCTTCCTTTTAAATAGGGCAATGCAAATTGATAGCGTGCAATATGCTCCAGCAAAAGATTGTTCATTGGGTCCATGAGCTTCGGAATCACACGCTCACCTGTATCTTCAATCATACGTACCACTCCATTCTAGGTCTTATTTTGACACGAAAGTATAGAGATGAAAAGTTTTTAAGGATCGACGTGTGATTTGGAAAATGAATGGGTGGAATATTGCTGTTTGATTAAAAATGTAGTTTAAACGAGATACTCAACGGGAAACCTCTTATTGAAGTCTTATTTGATTGAGGTGAACAGCATGTCTATGCATCAGGTGACAGTCTACACGAGTAACAACTGTAAGCGGAGTGATGAATTGATTCACTGGTTAGAGCAAAAAGATGTGGATTATACTGAGAAGAATATTTCAGAGGAGCGCGCTTACTTAGAAGAACTTCAAAACTCTGGTGTTTTTGGCACACCAGCGGCGTTTGTCAATAACCAAACGATTCTTGGCTTTCAACCGAACCGTATGAAGCAAGAATTGAATTTATAAACGACCAAGATCCGCACAACTTTTCTGTCCAAGCATATAATGAATCAAGGATTGGATAGAAAGAGGTGTTTGCGATGAGATATATCGAACCTTTCCCACAAGATCAATATTTCAGAAGTCCATTTTGGGAAGAGGTCTCTCTACCAACCAGACAGGATTCCCACGTTCGTGAAGAGTGGAATGCGGACCAACCGATGAACCAAACACAAATCTTCAAACAAATATTAGCCGATTATCTGAAGGATGAAGAGGGCGAATTGGATTTTGAGAAAGTGATGAAAACAGTTGGTGTTGTGGTGCAAACATCACGCGAGTTGCGTCCATTGGCAGCGAATGTCCACAAGTTCATTCAAAACCTCAAACAAGAAACGTAGTTAAGATCGTGAAAGACCACCAAGCGCAAAAAGAGAATTGCGGTTGGCTGTTTCACGTTAAAAAAACCCGGAAGCATTCGCTTATTTCCAGTAAGAAATGTCCTTGGAAATGAGCAAACTTCCGGGTTTTTATATAAACCTAGCTGATCACTTTTTCTCTTCAAAGAACGAAACGACGATGCCACCTTCACCGGCATACGTAGCAATCAGTGGACCCATTTCTACTAACAGTTCATTTTTCGGTTGATAGGTTTCACGAATTCGTTCAAGGATTTTTTTGGCTTTGCCTTCACAATTACTGTGTGCGAGTGCGACGGTCTTGTTCTGTAAGTTGCTCGTATAGTCACCGATTTGGTCGACAAGTCGACGCAAGGCTTTCTTCTCTCCAAGAATTTTCTCCGTTACTTCGATGTCGCCGATTTCGGAAGCTTTCATTAAGAGTTTGATATTCAATGTTTTGGCAATCGCACCCCGGACCCGGTCTAATCGCCCGCCTTTGATAAGGTTTTCTACAGTGGCCAAAGAAAATAGGGTCGCTGTTTCTTCTATTTTTACTTTCATATGATCGATCAGTTCTTTAAAACTTTGACGTTTACTATGAATGGCTTCGTGTAGTAAGAGTGCTAACCCAGACGAAGCGGTTTTTGAATTGAGCACTTCGATTTGCCGATCAGGCTCTTCCTCCAGTAACATTTCCTTCCCGATTTCCGCGTTTTGGTACGTGGCGCTTAATTCTTTTGTCAATGTAATGACGAGGATAGGCTTGTCGGCATCCACTTGTTTGAATGTTTCATAGAAAGATGTCGGGCTTGGTGCCGATGTTTTCGGCAATTCCGCAGACGTACGCATACGCTCGTAATACTCTTTGTTTGAAAAGGCATCCGAGCGAACTTCTTCTTCACCGAAGTGAATGTTTAGAGGGACGACTTTGATTTGATGTTTTTCAGCGAAATCTTCAGGCAGGTCGGCACTACCATCTGTAATTAATTGATACTCCATGTAAACACCTCATTTTAATTATTTTTATTTAGGACGCGAACATTCTTTTTCTTTGTTGTACTGAAAATAAATAGGGTCAGACCGAATAAGACAATCGATCCACCTAAAAATTGTGACCAGGTGACCAATTCGTCGAGAATCAGATAAGCTAGGATACTGGCGCCAATCGGTTCAAACAAAATTCCCATCGTGACCGTGGAAGCACTCACCCATTTGAGTGCCCAGTTGAATAATGTATGACCGAAAAAGGTCGGGATAATCGCTAACGCGAGGAAATACATCCACGTATCCGGTGAAAACCCACTGAAAGGTTTACTGAGAATTAGGTTGTAGATGAGCAAGGTCAACGAACTGAATCCGTATACGATAAATGTATAACTGATGAGTGACAGTCTTTTTCTGACGTTTTGCCCAAAAAGGAAATAACCTGTGATCGTGATGGCACCCATCAAGGCCAGGAAATTCCCGACTAGCGCCATGCCACTAATCTGAAAGTCTCCCCAACTAATAATGACGCTTCCTGTGAAGGCGATGAGCATGCTGAACACAGCACCACTCGTGAATCGCTCTTTAAAGAACAAATAGGTTCCGATAAAAGCGAAAATCGGTTGCGTCGTCACCAAGACGGTGGAACTCGCTACAGAGGTCAACTCCAGTGATTCAAACCAAAAAATAAAGTGAAAAGCCAGAAAGACACCTGAGGCGAGTGTGAAGATCCAATCTTTTTTCGATATTTTCTTCAATTCACTTCTATATTTCCATATAACCAATGGCAGCATCAATAAAACTGCCAATAAAAGTCTGTAGAATGCGATAATCGAGGCTGGGGCATCAGCAAGTCGTACAAAAATAGCGGAGGTTGAGACGGATAAAACCCCAATTGCGACAGCCACATAAGGCCCCCATTTTTCTGCTCCACTATTCATTGGCTAATCAAGCCTCCTTCAGAAACTTACTTATTCGAAAATACGATCGGACCCAAAGCAACCCCACTGATCAGTCCAAAAATATGGGCATAAATATTGATGTTGGCACCCGTAAACGTCAAAATTAATGAGATGACGATGATGACGAGAACAATTTGTCTACTCTGATGGTCAATCAGATCACGTCTGAAAAAAGCCAGGTATAAGTAAAGGCCAAACATCCCGAAAATTGCTCCGGAGGCCCCTGCATGACTTAAAAATAAGTCGCCGACGTACAGTGTGAATACATTGCCAATAATCCCCATGGCGAGATATGCTAGAATGAATTTAAGTCTGCCAAGCATCGCTTCCAGTGCAGGTCCGAAGAGCACTAAGCTGAATGTGTTGAAAACCACATGGGTTAAGGACAAATGTACGAAGATTGGTGTGACCAACCGCCAATATTCATCTTCCACGCTGACTAGATAATTGTTTCCAAGCAGAAGTATTTTTAATTCCTGAAGCGGACTAAGAGGAATCACTTCAGTCAATAAAAAAAGAATGATATGTATGGCAGCGATGGTGGTGACCACTGGGTAAAATCGGATAAATTGTCTAAAACTTTCGGTTCGCACAAAGAACATCTAAATCACCTGATTAAATACTACCATTTTTCATTGTGAATAAGTACAAATTTGTCCTGAAATTAATTTTAATATTCGTCTGATTATCTTCTGGAAAAGAGAGGTTCAAATGATTAAAGGAATCGGTATTGATATGATCGAATTGAAACGAATTGAACGCGTGTTGTCACGGCAACCACGGTTTTTGAAGCGGATTTTATCCGGAGCAGAAATGGAACTGTATGAACAACTGCCATCGAAAAAGCGTAAAATTGAATTTTTGGCAGGTCGATTTGCCGCTAAGGAAGCATATAGTAAAGCAGTAGGAACAGGAATCGGGGTGCACCATTCCTTTCGGTCGATCGAAATATTGCGCGGAGCTTCAGGGGAGCCGCGTGTATGTTATGAAGGAAAATTGAAACCTTTGGTACACGTCTCCATTTCGCATAGTAAGGAATATGCGATCGCGCAGGTGATTGTCGAGAAAGATTGATGAGGTGGACGGGCATGCGATTGCATGGTTTGTTCGTCATCGAGATATATGGTTGTGGTGGATATGCGCC
>CALGNY010000002.1 GCA_937958375.1 uncultured Bacillaceae bacterium | reverse complement strand
CCGCAGGAGTCGCCACCTTCGCTCTTCACCATACAACAACTCAGCTAAGAACTTTTATTATCAATGCTTACTTTATCAGAGCCCATTTAGTAAACAACTTAAGTCTTAACTATTTATCTAACATCGGAGAGATAGTTAAGGCTACCTAATATAAAATCAGTAATATTAAGAAAAACAAAGGTGCTCTAAGATATTAGGTTATAGAATGAGCTAAATAACTAGAATCCAATTTTTTAAGACTTGCTAATCATATACGATCATTGCAATATTTTACTCCAATGATGTTGGGTTACATTAATTTTTAAAATAGAACGTATGATAATGGCAAAATGCTCAATACAACCATATAAGTTATTAACAAAAGTGCACATTTAAACTCGACAAAGGAGGAAGTTATGGAACTTCTAAAAGCATTACTGATTTTATTAATTATCTACTTAGCAATCACCTTCATTATTGTCATCATCAGAAAGTTGCTACATATGAACATGCAAGGGCAAAGTATTTTCACGAATAAACACGTCAATTCATTACATAAGAAAATAGACTGGTTCGTAAAAGGTGGCTCTTTCCTATTATTTATGTCGGTAATTATGATGTTTCCTAAGTTATCCTTTAACGCTATTTTACTTATCATCCTCACGTTGGCTGCTTTGGATTATTTTGTACGAGTGTATTTTCTGTTTACGTACACAACAGAACGAAAAGAGATCGTTGTTGATTTAATTGAACTCTTTTTATGGGTAACGACAGTCGTCATCATTATCTCTTTGGACTTATTCCAACCTTATATTTAAATAAAAAACGGCGAGACTTCGAAGTGTCTCCTTTGAAGTCTCGCCAAAATAACTTATTCACGGATGGTATCAATCAGCAAATCTTTGTCGAAGAAATATAAATACACATGGTCTAACTCAATATTCATAATGGACTCAACAGCTTTTTGATACAGTTCGACCTGTGTTTCATAGCGCTGTCGCAATTGATTTATCTTTTCCTCTGTCAACTCTCCGGTGATTGTATCGGTTTTATAATCTAGCAGTTCATAACCATCCTCTGTTTGAATTAAACAGTCAATGACCCCTTGCACGAGGACGGATTCTTCCGTCGGGTCCTCCCAATCCGGATAGATGTCGCTTGCCTGGACTTCCATCGTAAACGGAATTTCCCGTTCAATAGACTTCGCACGGCCGAGCATAGACCCCACTTCGGAACTGAACAGTCGAAGGATTGCATCCCGATCGATGGCTTCTCCTTCTTCTTCCGTCAACGTCTCTTTCATGACGAGCTCTTGAATGAATTCCTGAAGGCTTGAATCATCCCACAGTTTTTGCAGTGGAATATGCTGCATGAGCGTATGCATCGCACTTCCGATTTCTGCTTTGCTTAAGTTTTTACCACCAGATTGCATAAACCGAGGCCGATCGAGCGATAAGCGTGCTTGATTGCTGACGACTTCTCTTGCACCATATTCATCGACCGGCTGACGTAAGCGTTTGATTTCCGTAACGGTCTGTTTCGCCCGTCTTTCGGCACTCGTTTGAAATGGATAGCTGAAACGTAAACGTCGGTCGACTTCATCATAATGCTCTGAACGTGATGGGAGACGGTCGGGTTTCCATTCCCGGATTGCTTCCTGCAACTGCTCATCCCGTTCAGCCGTAATCCACTCTGGGTCCATATAATCGCTTGCGTGGGTGCGGATGACCGACCACTGTGCTTCATCTTTCCGGATCGGCTCCGGAATGGTAGTCGCCAATCCGGACGTTCGTAAGGAATCACTGTTCTCATGCCGAATCAAGGCCGATCCGATCCAATTCAGATAGTTTGCTTGATCAGTTCGTGTGTGTGGTGGCAGGACCCACTCCATATGGTTTGCGACTTCATTCCATTTTTCCAATTGCTTCTCCCAGTTCTTCACTTGGCCGACAATCGTCAATTTTTCCTTCGCCCGTGTCAAGGCTACATACAAGATACGCATTTCTTCTGCAAGCGACTCCCGTTCGGTTGCGACTTTCAACGCTTCAAATGGAAACGTATCGTAGAGGATGCGTCGGTCGACATCCATATATTTCGCTCCGATGCCATGATCCTTATGCAAAATATACTTTCCGCGAACGTCCTGTTTATTGAAGTCACGCCCTGCCGCACCTAAAATGACATATGGAAATTCAAGCCCTTTACTGCTGTGAATCGTCATCATACGGACGACGTCTTCCTGCTCACCGAGTGCACGAGCTGAGGCAAGGTTTTTCCCCTGCTCTTCCATTCGCTCGATGAATCGCAAAAACCGGAACAAGCCGCGGTAAGATGAACGCTCATATGAACGGGCCCGGTCATATAATGCCCGCAAGTTAGCCTGGCGTTGTTTACCACCGGGTGTCCCGCCGACATATTCGAAATAAGCCGTATCCCTGTAAATTTTCCAGATCAATTTGGATAGCGAGCCATAGCGAGCATCCTCCCGCCAACTTTCCAACAGCCCACGCAAATGACGTAGCTTTCTGATCAATTCCTCGTTTTCACCTGTCCGGATATAGTTCAACATGGCTTGATAAAAGGAATCACGTTTTCCCTTCAACCGAATTTGGGCTAATTCATCTTCTGTCAATCCTACGATCGGCGACTTCAATACACTCGCCAAGGGAATATCCTGGATTGGGTTATCAATGATGCGCAGGACGTTCAACATCACCTGAATTTCCATCGCTTCCAAATAACCGGTCGATAAGTCCGCATACACGGGTATGCCCATTTGCTTTAATTCATCTTCAATCACAGGAGCCCATTTCAATGAGCGCATCAAAATGACGATATCGCGATAGTGGATCGAACGTGGCTGCTCGGTTTCTTTATCGATGATTTGACCGTTTTCGATCCAGTCTTTAATTTTTTCCGCATAGACTCTTGCTTCAATTTGCGCCGCTTTTAAATACTTCCATTCATCGGAAACATCTTCTGCCTCTTCTTCCTCTTTCGTGACAATATGCAAATCACAATCGACGTTTGTCGTCGTCAGCTTTTCATACACCTTATTGCTATAAATCAGTTCCGCTTCTTTCTCATAGTTCATTTCGCCGACTTGCTCATCCAGTAGCTGCCTGAAAATATAGTTGGCTCCATCCAAGACCTCTTTCCGACTCCGGAAGTTCCGAGCCAGATCGATCCGTGTCGCTTGGACTTCCTCTTGCATAAAATCTTTATATTTTTTCATGAACAACGATGGCTCTGCGTGTCGGAATCGGTAAATGCTCTGTTTCACATCTCCGACCATAAACAGTTGGCCGGCATCCTCCCCGGCCGTCAGCAATTGAAGAATCGCTTCTTGAACCAAGTTGGTATCCTGATATTCATCGATTAAGACTTCTTTAAACTGTTTTCGATATTGTTGGGCGATATAAGATGGCACATCATTTCCTGTCTCATCTTTTCCATCCGATAAAATCTGCAAGCAATAATGTTCCAAATCAAGAAAGTCGACGACCGCTTGCTCTTTCTTTTCGGACTGGAACCGTTCGTGAAAGTCTTTGACGACCTTTACCAATTGCTCAATTTGCGGTTTAATTTTTTTCAGATCACTTAAATAAGCTGACCCCTCACGGGAAAACCATCTTTCAACAATCGCTTGGAGTCTCTTTTTATATTGATCGCGAAGGCTTTTGACCGATTCCTTGATTTCTTCATCACATTCAAATTTTTTGCCCGACAGTCGTGCAAACGTTTTGTGTTCATGGATAAATGTATACAATTCATCCCACGGCAAATCGAGTGCGGATTGAATCTGTTGGATTTGTTCCAGGTCTTTTTCGATGGTATCCACATAATGCGCCGGTCCATTTGGCATTTGGGCGGTTTCCATTGCTTGATGAATTTCAAACTCCATCGCATCGATTTTTTCCTTGATATCTTGCCGCACGATCGGCATCCAATCAAGGTCATCCAACGTCGTGTTCTCTTCAATGGAATAACTTTCGGCCAATTGATCCAACCACTCAAACGGGTCAGGGTGTTGACGTGCGAATTCATAGACCTTTAACACCAGATCGAACACTTCCTGGTCATTCCGGTCGTTTGAAAAGCTATCAACAAACCGGAAGAAAGCCGCTTGCTCATCGCCTTCTTTTCCGTACCATTCTTCAAAAGTTTCTTGTAACAAATCATTTTTCAGTAAATCTGATTCGACATCGTCCAGAATACGGAAGCCTGGGTCAATTTCCAACTCAAATCCATATTTACGAACGACTTCAATACAAAACGCGTGCAAGGTAGAGATATGAGCTTTTTGGAGCAAAGACAGCTGTTTACGTAAATGATGGGACTGTGGGTTGGCTTCCAACGCTTTCTCCAACGCTTGTCCGACACGTGTTCTCATTTCTTGAGCAGCAGCATTCGTGAATGTGGCGACAAGCATTTCGTCGATCTCATAGGGGTCATTCTCACGTGTGACTTTTTGAATGATCCGCTCGACCAACACCGCCGTTTTTCCGGAACCTGCAGCCGCAGCGACTAAAATGTCTTTTCCATCCTCATAGATGGCTTGTGCTTGTTCGGTTGTCCAATTCATGCTCATTCTCCCCCTTTCGTACCCATTTTCGTCAAAATAATCTCGTCTTTTTCTTTCTTCAATCGGCGGAAATCATTCTCTTCTAATTTCGGGTCGAATTGACAGACGGATTTGAACGGACAATACGTACAGGCAATTTGCTGATCCTTTTCGTACGGATTCAGCTTGACTTCACCGCCGACGATTTCGTCTCCTGCCTCTTTCATCAATGAACGGGCAAACCGGTTCATTCGTTGAAACAACTCTTGGTCCAAAATGTTGGAATGCTTCGTAAAGGCTCCATCTTTTTTGATGCCAAATGGGGCGATCTGGCTAGTGCCACTTTCTATCGTCGTATCCATCGCTTGAGCCACACGATGGTCTTCCAACAATAATCCGTTCATCCGGAATTTTTTCATGAGTTCTTGTTCCATCTGCTCTTCCGACACCGGATTTTTCAACACCGGATTATGCACATGGAAATAAAGCACACCGGCCGGATCGGCTTTTCGGCCAAGCCACGTCTCTGAATGGGTCAACACGACATCCAAATACGTGAGCATTTGCAAGGACAAGCCGTAATAGACATCGACGAGATTCATATCCTTCTCACTCGACTTATAATCGATGATCCGCAAGTAAAGCTCTTGATCGATCTCAGCAGAATCAACCCGGTCGACCCGCCCATTCAACTCCAACTGATACCCATTGACCAAATCGAGCGACAATGGTGGAAGCTTCTGTCCGCGACCAAAGCCAAGTTCAATGCCAACTGGTTTAAAATCCGATTGCTTGGATTGATACACAAGCATATTCGTTGCCCGTAAGATTACATGCTTTAATTTATATAAAATATAACGATAACGATTCGAACTGAATAAGATCTGGTTGTTCAAAATCGGTGCCAAATACGTAATCGCCTCATTCGTATAGCGCTCGATATCCTCTTGTGTGAGTTCGAATAACGCCTTACCATCACGCTGAACCCATTCGGTTATGAGGCGAAGCGATTCGTGGAATAGCTGACCGATATCCGGCGCTTCCAATGAAAATTGCTTTCGTTCCTGCAGGCCTAACGTATATTGTGAGAAATAATGATAGGAACATTGGAAATACGTCTCCAACCGCGACACACTTGACCGGATTGTCTGATCGAATAATTGCTCGGTCGTCTGTGGTTTTAGTGGTGTCGGTAAGTTCGTATAGAACAAGCTCGATAAAATCATTTTCGTCGTCAAGTCGCGTTCATCCATATACCAATGAAGCGTATCCCAATAACCCGCTGCAATCGGATAACCTCGAAGGTATTTGGACAATTCCTTCGTCAAAACCGCTCGGGATTTCATTGGGTTGGCGATAAAGCGAAGTGGATCCTCATCATCCTCATCCTCCAAGACCCACAACGTCTTCGCATCCGGAAACATCGCTTTCAGCCGCTTGATGATCTGTGCTGGTGTTTTCGACTTCCCTTCTTCATCACTCAGCGGATAGCTGACCCACAATTGATCGGACGGTAAGGTAAACGCCAGATACATATAGAAGCGGTCATCCAATAAGACGCGGTCTGCGCGATCGGCCAAGGTCATGCCGACTTCTTCAAGCATCTCCCGTTCTTCATCCGTCACCAGTCCATCAGCAGCTGGCTTTTGAGGAAATTGACCTTCATTGACGCCAAGCACGAAGCCAATTTTCACACCTCTGAACCTAGATCGTTCAACGTCACCGATGATGACATGATCGATCGATGGCGGCACTTGGGAAAATTCCAATGTATCCAAACCCGATTCGACAAGCTGTCTGAACAGGTTGCCCGACAATTCGTCTTCACCGAGCATTTCAACCATTTCATCCAGGAGATGGATGAGTGCATCCCATGCTTGTTCCTGTTCTTTGGCCGTTTCCACTTTACCGTCTGCTTCGTATGCATCCCGAAGCTTCTCTAATTGTTCGCCGACACCGAGGTGCTCCATCCATTCATAGATGGCGACACACTTATCTTGGACGGTTTTGGAATTCCTGAATTGCTCATCGAATGATTCAATCGCATCCAATACTTGCTGACGGTAAGCATTTATTTTTTTCTCGATTTGTTGTTCTTCTGTCGTTTGTTTTCGCAAATTGATGCCGCTCAATCGCTCATATTTCCATGGGTAATCATTCGTCCATTGATCTTTTCTGCGGATCCCATATTGCAATACGTAATTTTCCATAAAATCAATGGCTTGTTCATCTAGTGGATGCTCTTCATCGCTTGCCGGAATGAATCCCGTTTTTAATAACCGGAAAATGGCATCATACGGCCAGTTTCGTTCGATCATTTCGATGCCAGTCCGGATGAGTTCAATCAATGGGTGGTTGAGCATTGATTTTTTCTGGTCAATAAAAATCGGGATTTCATAATCTTCAAAGATCGTTTCAATTAAATCATTGTACGTATCCTGGTCACGCAGTAAGATCGCCATGTCCCGGTAACGATAGCCTTCATCCCGAACGTAGCGGATGATCTCCTGTGCGACTCGTTCGACTTCCGCCCGTGGATGTACGACTTCCGCAAACGTGATCGGCGTTTGACCCTCGTATACGGGAACTGGATTCGTCTCCATGTTTTTCTCCAGATGTTGGAGGGCACGGTTAGATGCAAAACGCCTTTCATCTGGGTAAAGACGTACCGGATCAGCCACGGGGATCTGCGCCTGCTCTGCAATTTCATTTAAAATCTCATAGGTTGTGCGGGGTTGATGAAATAAATCAAGTTCCTCATTCGAACTCATTGAATCATCAATCGTCAACGCGACATTCATCGTCTTCACCTGTCGCATCAGCGCTTCCAGTACATAGGTTTCTTGCGGCGTGAATCGATAAAAGCCATCGATATAAAACGTCGCATTTTTGAAAAACTGAGTCTCTTCAATTTTTTCGACGAATAACTCCAGCTGATCTTCTGAGTCCACGTACAAATGACTCATCCGCTCCTGCATCTGTCCGTAGATGAGCAGCAAGTCCTTCAATTTTGCATGCAAAGCCAATTCATTCGCTGTCAATCGTTCCTGTTGTTCAAGCTCATCAATCGTCACTTGCAGAATCTCCGGACTGATTCGGTACCGTTTCATTTCCGTAATCATTTGTTCCAACCGGTCGATAAACCCTTGTTTTTCCATAGCTTTCTGGAAGGTCGAAAAGCTGTCCTTCGATTCTTCGGCAATTTTCCGGAGCATCATTTGCATGCCCGTACTCGTAATGAACGGCTTCGTCCCCCCACCGACTTGCTGGAACAAATAATATGCCAAACGTGATAAACTCAGGACTTGCGCACGGATGGAGCCTTTGATTCGGCGATTGCGGATCAGCTCATATTCGACTTGGAAAGCCATCTGGTCCGGAACGATATAATAGATCGGCTCTCCCGCCGGATTCATCATTAATTCTTCTTCAATTTCGTCTAATATGTATTCGGTGACGTTCGCTCCAGATCTTCCGATAATCCATTGGAGTCCCACGGTTTTTCCCCCTTGTCAGAAAAAGACTGAGAACGGAGTCACTCTCCATTACCAGTCCTTCACTTGTTCACGATCTTCTTCTTTTTCAATCTTTTCAGCTGTGGAATGCATTCGTTTTTCGATAAACTTACCAATCGCCCATACGACCACGATACAGATGCCAATCACGATGGCCTTTGTCGGATTGCTCGCAAAAGAAGTAATACTGCTGCCAACATAGGAAACAGAAAAAATCATAACGGCTTTACCGAGCAAGACCGCTAGCGCGAACTGCTGAATCGACATTCGTGTAAACGCAGCCACCACGTTAATCAATGCGGACGGTGAAAATGGAAAACATAGCAATAAGAACATCAGCCCAAAACCACGGCGGTCGAAAAAAGACGTGACCTTTCTCACTTGCTTTTGTTCTTTTATTTTCCGGACCCATTCAAACCGCTGCATTTTTCTTAAAATATAAAATAACAAAATGGCCCCTGTTGCAGCACCGAGCCACGATAAGATGAAACCGAAAATCAATCCATAAACAATACTATTCGCTAATATAAATACGATCACAGGCAAAAATGGTAAGAAGGCCTCGATAAAAGGCAGTAGGAATCCAGGTAGCGGACCAAAGCTTCCATAGACCTCAAGAATTTGGATAATGAAGTGACCGATGACAGTATCTGATATTAACTCCGATAGTTCGTCCAATGTTGAGTATTCTTGCGACATGTTTCTTTCTCCAATCGTATCTGTCTACCTTCATTTTATAGAAAAAAACTGCTTTTGCCTACTGTTTTTCAATACCATTTGATTTTTGTCATTGAATTGTGCTTTAATGCATAGTATAATGGAACACACGTTCGATAGCCAAGGAGGCGGCACCATGAGATATTTAAGTCAAGAGGAATATGATACAGCATCCAGATATTTATTTTTATCCATGGCCATCATTATTGTCGAGAAAGACATTCGCTTGGTCGAAGAAGGTCCTTTTAAAATAAAAGAGCCCTATTTAGAGCTCCTTCGAAAAATGGAACACCGGGCGCGGCTTGAACGACGTGATTTGAGAAGGAAAATGAGGGATCAACAGATTGAGGTCATTGTGTTGAAGAAAGACAAATCCTTTTCCACTTACTTATTCATGGCTCGAGGGTATGAAGAAGAAAGACGTTATTTCAATCCTGCCATCCGGAAAAAAGTTGAACAAATCTTATACGAGTTAATACGTGATGTGTATACTAAGCGGTATCATAGGGCTTTGTGATTCGTTCCATCAGTATATGCTTGAACTGTGCTGTGCGCAAAACCTGGTTGGTTAGTGACTGGTAAGAGACATTCACTTTCAGCTCTTTTCCTCCTTGGAAATGAATGACTGTCTCTTTCGGGTTAATTCTTTCAAGTCGTTCAATGTGCTGATGAGAAACCCAAACACATTTGGAGGAATTCGGTGAAGATGTCGGCAAGAAAAACATTCCGAGCATTGGATCAATGACAATCGGTGCCTTTCGGTTCACACCGAAAATCGCGCGCGTCCCTTCCAGCCTTCCTTTCAGACTTGATCCATAAAATAAACACCCCCGGTCAACAATCTCTCTTGGTGAATCATTCGTATAGTACTCTTGGTCCTTCTCCATGACAACCGCTCCTTCCGTCTTCCCCTTCTTATGAGGAATAACAGCTAACGTCGTTAGATTAAGTAGTGGTTTTTGATAGAGATTCATGCTTCATCACTCCTTTTACAAGATTACCTTTATCTTATGAACAAGTCTCTTTTTTGTAAAATTCAGGTTCTTTCGTTTTTTAGCGAATTTACTAAGAAATTAGCGGATTTTTGATCCCAATTTTAAAGAAATTCAGCCTAATTCATCAAAATTCGGTTCATTTTGTAGTTTTTTTATAATGCTTTTAATTGGGGGGTTATTTGGTTTTGTGGCTGGGGTTGGTCAGCGACATTTGGGGAGTGGGTTTTGGTCCGAATGTCGATGAGAGAGCGACTCAGCGACATTTG
>CALGNY010000001.1 GCA_937958375.1 uncultured Bacillaceae bacterium | reverse complement strand
GTCGATAAACATGCGCTAACTGACGATAAACTATTATAAATCCACATAAAAAACGCTTGGATTCGTATAAAAATCCAAGCGCTATCTCCTTAATGAACCTTAAAAACCTAACACCGCTTCTTCCACCGGCGTATCTCCACCGACAATTTGAAATTCTTTTCCGATTGTTGAGTCATTTTCTAACGTGACCAGGATGGCGCGTGCGACATCTTCACGTGGAACTTTACCCATTTCTCCACTCATGCTGACGGTGACTTTTCCGGTTCCTTCATCATTGGTGAGTCCGCCTGGATGAACGATTGTGTAATCGAGGTCTGTCGCTTTCAACCACTCATCGGCATAATGTTTTGCCACGACATATGGCGCAAATGATTCAGGAGCCTCCTGAATGGCCTGACGTGTGGTATCAAAAGAGCTGACCATGATAAAACGTTTGACACCAGCTTTTTTGGTCGCTTCAATCGTTTTAACTGCGCCGTCCAAATCAATCATTAGGGTTTTATCTTTCCCCGTTTTCGGGCCAGATCCAGCCGTAAAGACAACTGCGTCCACACCTTTAGCCGCTTCTACGATGTCATCGATTTCACCTTCCAAATCAACGACAGCTGTTTCTGCACCTAATTCTTTGAAATAAGAAGCCTGCTCCTCTTTTCGGATCATCGCTTTAGCTTGTAGATTATCTTTTTCTTGAATAAATGAAACCAAGTGTTTTCCAATTTGCCCGTTCGCTCCGACGACAAGTACTTTCACCTAAATCATCCTTTCATTTGATTCGTCTTTCTTTATCGTATCGAAAGGAATTCGCACTGTCGAGGGAAGCAACTCTACTATTTTGCTTTTCGGGCCATTTGCTGAAGCGGGTCCCAAACCCCGTTATACGGCGGTGCATAAGATAAATCGACATCCACTAACTCATGAATCGTCATGTCATGATGTAACGCCATTGCCAACACATCGACTCGTTTGTCGACGCCTTTTTTCCCTATGATCTGTCCACCCAGCAACTTTTTCGAATCCCGGTGGTAAATCAATTTCAAATGAAGCTTCTCTCCACCTGGATAATAGCCTGCATGTGAATTTGCTTTCGTCGTCTGGACTTCATAAGGAAACTTCCGCTGTTTCGCTTCTCTTTCAGAAAGACCTGTCCGACCTAACGTCAAATCGAAAAATTTAATGATAGACGTCCCGAGAATCCCTTTAAATTGTAGCGAGTTTCCCGCCATATTCGCACCGGCAATTCGCCCTTGTTTATTTGAGGTCGTTCCAAGTGGGATATGGTCATTCACTTGTTTGATCCGGTGAAAATCTGTTGCGCAATCCCCTGCCGCATACATATTTTTCACTGAGGTTTCCATGTAAGGATTTACGATAATCGCACCACGCGGATTCATATGGATCCCTGTTCCTTGCAAAAATTGAGTGTTCGCTAAGACACCAATCGCAACCAGTACCATGTCCGTCGGGTGTTCCTGCTTATCGGTTATTACCGTATCAACCCGTCCATCACCTGAAAAACCGGTCACCGACTCACCTAATTTTAAATCGACACCTTGCTTTTCAGCTTCTTCATGAATGAGTTCGGCCATATCTTTATCAAAAATTGGGGCAACCTGGTCGCCGCGCTGAATCAAGGTCACTTCTTTTCCCAACGTTTTAAAGCTCTCCGCCATTTCTAAACCAATGTAGCCTCCGCCGACAATGGTGACATGACGAATATCTTCATCTAAATCCTTCATAATTCCTTCCGTATCCGTTAAGGTTTTCAATGTATGAATTCCGTCTAAATCGATGCCTTCCCAGTCAGGCATGATTGGATCCGATCCTGTTGCAATCAGTAATCTGTCATAGGAAACGTGGAAACCTTCACCTGTCTGGCGATCGATTCCATAAACCACTTGTTCCTTCACTTTCACATTCGTGACCTCTGTATATACCCGCGCATCTATTCCATATTTTTCACGAAACGTCTCTACACGACGTGCCACCACATCATCAATCTCCGGAATCACGCCATCAATCACATACGGCAAGCCGCATTGACCATAGGAATAATCTTCACCACGCTCGAGCACAGTAATTTCCGCTGAATCATCCGTTCGGTAAATTTCCATTGCCGCACTCATCCCGGCAGCCACGCCACCGATAATCACATACCGCATTTCCATTCCTCCTCTATTTCCCAATACCCGAATTGCTTATATACTATTTCAGTTACTTGATTCATATATTTCCACAACCGAAGCAAATAATCATGCTATATGCT